>JBJTFY010000051.1:0-15564 GCA_046093625.1 Actinomycetota bacterium | reverse complement strand
GCGCGCTACCAAGCTGCGCCACAGCCCGCGATATGTCGGGTCACCTTATCGGGACGACCCACGACCGAACTCGTCACAGGAACAGATCGACGACCCGCCAACCGAGGTACAGGCACAGGGCCACCACCAACAACTTGAAGTGCCACGGAGCACGGGCGTCCTCGTCGGTCGCCCCGGCCGCCAACGAACGGATGTCGAGGTTCTCCGCGGTCACTCGGCGGTGCGTCGGCACCGTGCTGGCCACGCGGGGTTCCTCGAGCACGCGCCCGCAGGTCGGACAGGAACCGTCGGGTCGCATCGACGACGGTGCCCAGTACTTCGCGCACTCCTCGCAAAAGGGCATCAGTCGCCCCGCTTTCGCACCCGCAACTTGAGCGGGGTCGAGCCGAAGCCGAACGCCTCGCGAATCGAACGCTCGAGATACCGCAGGTACGACTGCGGAAGTTCGCGGTTGACGAACAAGGTGAACGTCGGCGGGTCGGTCGCACCCTGGATGGCGTACATCACCTTGGCACCACCCGCCGCCGGCTGGCGTTGTTGGGCGTCGGCGAGCACGCGGTTCACGTCGCGCGTGGGCACACGCCGGTGGTACTGCTCGATCGCCTCCTGCAGAACCGGACGCAACTTGTGCACCCCCTTGCCGGTCAACGCCGAGATCTTGAGGATGGGTGCGTCGTCCATGAAGTACAACTTGCGTCGCACCTCGGTCTCGATCCGTTCGCGGTCGTCGGCGTCCTCGATCAACTCCCATTTGTTGAGCAGGATCAGGATGGGACAACCGGCGGCGTCCACGCGCTCGGCCAACCGCTGGTCCTGGGCCGTCACACCCTGCGTGGCGTCGATGACGAAGAGGGCGATGTCGGAGGCGTCGACCGCGCGCAAGGCCCGCACCAACGAGTAGTACTCGGCCGTGTCGTCGATGCGCGAACGTCGGCGCATACCCGCGGTGTCCACGAACACGACCGGGCCGTCCTCGGTCTCGACGAGCGTGTCGATGGCGTCGCGCGTGGTGCCGGGCATGTCGTGCACGACCGAGCGATCTTCTCCGACCAACCGGTTGAACAAGGTGCTCTTGCCCACGTTCGGTCGCCCGATCAACGCGACGCGCGGCGGCTTCTGGTCGCCCAATGCCACGATCTCGTCGTCGAGGCCGTACGACTCGACGTACTCCTCGGTGACCGGGGCGTCGGGAACGCGGGCGATGATCTCGTCGAGCAGGTCACCGGCGCGACGACCGTGCAACGCGCTCACCGGGTACGGCTCGCCGAGCCCGAGAGCCATGAACTCCCAGCGGTCGGCCTCGCGGCGGTCGTTGTCGGCCTTGTTCACGACGAGCATCACCGGAGGCGACACCTTGCGCAACCACGACGCCACCGCCTCGTCCTCGTCGGTGACACCCACCGACCCGTCGGTGAGGAACACGATCAGGTCGGCCCCCCGCACCGCGGCCTCCACCTGACGACTCACCTTGGCGTCGAGTTCGGAGCCCGCGGGCAGCCAGCCGCCGGTGTCGACCAGCATGAAGCGACGACCGAGCCACTCGGCCTCCATCTCCTTGCGATCGCGGGTAACCCCGGGACGATCCTCGACGATCGCGGCCTGCTCACCGATCACCCGGTTGAAGAGCGTGCTCTTGCCGACGTTCGGACGACCGACGATGACGACGACGGGTAGTTCTCCGATCATCGCTCAGCCCCCGAGCGCCCGGCGCAGCGCGATGCCGTCGGTCGGCACCACTTCGACCGCCCGCGGCAGGTCGGCCACGGTGAGACCGTCGAGGAAACGGCCCTCGGAGAGACACACATCGGGCACAAGGTATCGGTGGCCGGGCGGTTCTTCCGCGAGCACCCGTGCGATGTCGGATCCCACCATGAGTCCCGTCACCCCGGTGTTGCCGCCGAAGTAACGGTTCTCGACGGCGATGACGCGCACGTCGTCGCGACCGAGCCCGGCGACCAATGGACCGACGACCTCGGCGCCGTAGACACCGGTGAGCACGCCGATCGGTGCGGCGACCGGCGGGGCCGACCGCCGACCGATGCTCACCGGAACCGACTCGCCGCGCAGCCCGGTGTCGCCCGCCGGGTTGCGCACGGCCCGGTATCCCTCGGCCGGAGCTCCGTCGACCCAGGCGAAGAAGCCGCTCTGGGGTCCGGTCGGAACCTCGAGACGCCCGGTGAACTCCCACTCGAACGTGCGCGCCATGCCGATCCCGTCCTCGTGCATGCCGAAGCCCTCGTAGTCCTCCCCCGGGGGGAACGGCCGGCCGGCCATGAGGTAGTACTCGTCGGCGGCGAACACCATCCGACGCCCGAGCGTGTCGAGGAACACCGCCTGCCATCGCGCGACGAGGTCGACCACGGCCTCGGCCTCGGCCCGGTGGTGCGGTCGCATGGTCGGCTCTGTGTTGAATCGACTGACTCCGAGGGGCACGACGGCGACCGACCGCAGGTCCGGATAGCGGTCGAGGATCCCGATCATGGTGTCCTCGAGAACCGCACCGTCGTTGACCCCGGGACACACGACGACCTGACCGTTCACCGCGACGCCGTGGTCGAGCAACTGCCGCAACCACCGCAGGCTCATGCCCCCGCGGGGATTGCGCAACATCTGCGAGCGGACGTCGGGGTCGGTCGCGTGGATGCTGACGTTCAACGGCGACAGTCCCTCGGTGACCACGCGCTCGAGATCGGCCTCCGTGAAGCGCGTCAACGTCGTGAAGTTGCCGTAGAGGAAACTCAGTCGGTAGTCATCGTCCTTCAAGTAGAGGCTCTTGCGCATGCCCGGCGGCAATTGGTAGATGAAGCAGAAGGCGCAGTGGTTGTCGCACGTACGCACCCGATCGAACAACGCGCTCGACACCTCGGCCCCGAGGGTCTCCCCCGCGCGCTTGCGCACCTCCAGCGTGAGGTCGATGCCGCCACGCACGACGTCGAGATCGACCTCGGCCTCGTCGGCGAGCAGACGCCACTCGATGATGTCGCGGGGTACGACACCGTTGATCGATCGCACCTCGTCACCGGTCCGCACGCCCGCCCGCCACGCCGGGGAGTCGGTTGTCACGGCGACCACGGTGGGTGCCGACT
This sequence comes from Actinomycetota bacterium, assembly GCA_046093625.1. GTDB lineage: Bacteria > Actinomycetota > Acidimicrobiia > Acidimicrobiales > Ilumatobacteraceae > Casp-actino8. The sequence goes on along the minus strand of JBJTFY010000051.1, from coordinate 12,478 downwards.
GCTTCATGCAGTCCGCCCCGTGTTCGCTCGAGTCGTCGCTCGCGTGCTCGATCGCGCGATCGTCCGGCGAGGTGACATACGTCGAGGCTACCGGTCGACTGCCGCCCGCCGAAGGTTCGTTATCCTGCTCGCATGCCGGTCGACAACGTGCTTCTCGCCGCGCCGCGCGGCTTCTGCGCCGGTGTCGAGATGGCCATCAAGGCGTTGGCATGGATGGTGCGCACCTTCGAGGCGCCGGTTTACTGCTACCACGAGATCGTGCACAACAAGATCGTCGTCGAACGTTTCGAGAGCCTCGGCGTCGTGTTCGTCGACGACATCGCCGATGTCCCGGTCGGCCGGCCGATCATGCTCTCGGCGCACGGAAGTGCGCCCGAGGTGGTGGCGGCGGCGCGGGAACGCGGTTCCGTGGTGGTCGACTCGGTGTGTCCCCTCGTCACCAAGGTGCACCACGAGGTCAAGGTGCGCGCCGGCAAGGGCTACCGCATCGTCTACGTCGGTCACGAGGGCCACGAAGAGGCCGTCGGCACGATGGCCGTGGCACCCGGGGCGATCTCGCGCGTGGAATCGATCGAGGAGGTCGACGGGCTCCCCGAATTCGACGAGCCGGTGGCGTTGTTGGCCCAGACCACCCTGTCGCATCGAGACTGGGAATCGGTGGCGGTGCGCGTGCGTCAACGCTTCCCCGACGTCTGGACCCCGGGGCGTAGCGACCTCTGCTTCGCCACGACCACTCGCCAGTCCGCGCTCATGTCGTTGGCCACCCGATGCGACGCCATCGTCGTCATCGGATCGGCGAACTCGTCGAACACCCGGGCCCTCGAACGTCTCGCGCGCGAGGCGGGGTGTGCCCGCGTGTACCGCGTGAACTCGGCGACCGAGATCCCCGACGATCTGTCCGGGACGGTCGGTGTCACCGCGGGCGCATCGGCCCCCGAGGAATTGGTCGATGCCGTGATCGCGCGCTTGGCGCCGACCGGCGGCGTCGAGGAGGTGCGTATCACCGACGAGGACGAGTACTTCCCTCCTCCGCGCAACCTCCGCGAGATCCAATCCACCATCGAGACGGCGATCACGGTCATGTCGGGCGGCTCGCTCGACGGCCGTCCGATCGTCGACGACCGCGCCTTGGCCGCGAGCCATGTCCTGGCGTCCCTGCAGCACTGAGCGCCGCCGATTCGCGGCGTTCGTCGTGTCGGTGACGGCGTTCGTCGGTTGTGCCGCATCCGGTTCGACCGCCGACACCACCACCGTGGCTCCCACCGCGCCGTCCACGTTTCCTCCGTTGCCCACCACGACCGTGCCGGCGACACCGCGGGTGCTGATTCTCGGCGACTTCCTGACGCGCGACGCCGAAGGACTCGGACTGGCCGACAGCATCGGGGCGATCGGCTGGGAGCCCGTCGTCGACACCGCCGAGGACCGCACGATCGCCCAAGGCGCCGACAGCATCGATCTGCTCGCCGGCTCGGGTGCGCTCCCCGCGCTGACCTTGATCTCCCTCGGAGCCAACGACGCCTGCGGTGGGTCGGGACCGATCGACGTCGACGCCGACGTGGCGCGGATCGCCTCCCACGCCGACGCCGAGCACGTGATCGTCTGGGTGAACCTGCAGATGCGCGACTGCATGGCGCGAGCCCGCGCGATCAACGAGAGCATCGTGCGCGCGGCCTTCACGAACCCCGACTTCCGCGTGGCCGACTGGGCCACCGACGCGCCCTCGAACCTCCTCGAGGGCGACGGCATCCATTACAAGCGCTCGGGCAGCGAGTTCCGCATCGACTACTACGTGTCGCTCATCCGAATGCACGGAAGTCGCTGACTCGCGACCGTTGTGGCAGTCTGACGACATGCTGAGTCCCACCGCCGACACCGTCCGCCTCTTCCTGCACGTGCTCGCAGCGTCGGTGTGGGTCGGCGGCCAGATCGTTCTGGGCGGACTGGTCCCCCGACTGCGGGTCGCCCACCCCGACAGTCTGTCGACCGTGGCCCGGGGATTCGCCCGGGTCGCCTGGCCGGCCTTGGCGATCACGGTGGTGACCGGTATCTGGAACATCCTCGATCTGGCCGTCGCCGACCAGGGCACCGACTACCAGGTCACGCTCTTCGTCCACGTCGTGCTGGCCGCGGCCACCGGGGTGTTCGCCGCGGTCCACTCGCTCGGACGATCGAAACTCGCTCTGGCCCTCGGCGGGGCACTCGGCCTCGTCACCGCCCTCGCGGCGACTTTCGTCGGAATCCTGCTGCGCACCGGCGCGGCCTAGTTGCGCGGAACCTTGCTCCAGGCCACGTCGCGATCGACGCGCACGTCACCGGGCAAACCGAGCACGCGCTCACCGAGGATGTTGCGCATGACCTCGCTCGTGCCGCCCTCGATCGAGTTGGCACGACTGCGCAAGAACGCCTTCTGCGGATTCTCGAGTCCCATCGCGTGCTCCGGACGGATCATCTGGTAGCCGCTCGGAAAGAGCATGCCCTCGGCACCCAGCAACGACACCGCGAACGAATAGATGTCCTTGTTGAGTTCGGCCATCGCCAATTTGGCAATCGAACCCTCGGGGCCGGGGTCGCCCATCTTGCGATTCTGCGAGGCGCGGATGTTGGTGAGACGCAACAACTCGGCCCTCACCCACAACGACATCAGCTCGTCGCGGGTCGACGGGTCTCGCCGGTCGGCCGGCAGGTCGTTCCACACCTTGAGGGCGTCACGAATCGGACCCGAACCCTTGGCCGGAATCGCCCCACCGATCGACACCCGCTCGTTCATCAGCGTCGTCAACGACACCCGCCAACCGTCACCGATGTTGCCGAGCATCTCGGCATCGGGTACGCGCACGTCGGTGAAGTACACCTCGTTGAATTCGGCCTCGCCGGTGATCTGGTACAAAGGTCGCACCTCGACGCCGGGTGCCTGCATGTCGACCACGAACGCCGTCAGGCCGGCGTGCTTGACCGCTTCGGCGTCGGTGCGCACGATCAGCAAACCGAAACGCGAGAGATGCGCCAGGGTGGTCCAGACCTTCTGGCCGTTCACGATCCACTCTTCGCCGTCCTTGACGCCTTTGGCCGAGAGGCCGGCGAAGTCGGAACCACTTCCGGGCTCCGAGAAGAGTTGGCACCAGACCTCCTCGCCGGTGAAGAGCGGTCGCAGGTAGCGCTTCTTCTGGGCGGGCGAACCCCACACCGCCACGGTGGGGCCGCACATGCCGTGCCCGATCGGGTTGCGCGCCACCGGGTTCGGGGCCCCCGCGGCGAAGAGCCGCTCGTTGATCGTCCGTTGCATCTTGGGGTTCAACCCGAGACCACCGCAGCCCTCCTCGAAATGCACCCACGCCAGTCCCATGTCGAACTGGGCGCCGAGGAACTCCGCGGGGGCAGTCGACTTGGGCGGGTGTTGTGCGAGCAGTTCGTCGACTAGCGCGCTGACGCGTCGCTCGTCTCCGGTCACCGGGGCCGCGGACGGGGTCGTGATCGTGATGGACATGGGTCAAACCTAACCAGCCGACGGCCCCGAGCACGGACCCGGCGGGTCAGTTGTAGGCGGCCATCAGGCGACGGAACTCGTCGCGTTCGGTGCGGCCGAGTCCCGGGAAGGCCGACCGGAGCGACATGATCCCCCGCAGACGATCGAGATCGCCGTTGCGCAGATAAATGGACTTCAGGTTGTTGGTCATCCGCTCGACGATGGCCATCGGAGGCGTCATCGCGAGGAATCGGACGTCGAACACCTGAGCGGCACCGAGCATCTCGGCGAACAGCCGGGCACAGCCGGCGACGTCCAACAATCGGCCCCCGCCGTACGGGTCGGCGAAGACCTCCGGGATCATTCCGGTGGCGGGTCGCTCCGCGACGATGAAGTGACCCGGCATGCCGACACCGACGATGTCGACCCCGACGCGACGGCCGACCTCGATGGCGATGACCGAGAGCGAGATCGGGATTCCGCGGCGCGAGTCGAGCACGTGCGAGATGAACGAGTTCCGCGGGTCGTAGTAGTCGTGGTCGACGTGGCGATGCGCGTTCAACGCGGCCTCTCCCGCGAAGAGGGACCGACACACCCCGCCCAGCGTCGGACTCTCGACGGCGGCGGCGATCTCGTCGAGACGCGTCAGGCCCCCGACGAGGTCGACCGATTCGTCGTGCCCGATGGCCACGGGCAACAAAAGGCCCAACTCGTCGAGGGGCACGTCGCCCCCTGCGGCGATCGTGGTGCGGAATCGGTGGCTCGCCCGCGCCCGGTCCCACGTCGGCGACTCCACACGGCGAATCGTACTGCCACTACTCTTCGCCCCATGTTTCTCGGAGCACACGCCCTGACCACCCCCGACAAGCCCGCGGTCGTGATGACCGGGTCGGGATACACCCGCACCTTCGCCGAACTCGACGCCGCGGCCAACCGACTCTCGCACCTCCTGCACGCCGCGGGACTGCGCCCCGGCGATCACGTGGCGCTGTGCATGGAGAACCACGACCGCTACCTCGAGGTCCTCTGGGGCTGCCAGTACGCGGGCATCGTGTACACCGCGGCATCGTCGCGTCTGACGAGCAAGGAGCTCGCCTACATCATCAACGACTGCGGCGCGCGGGTCTTCATCACGTCCAAGTACAAGGCCGATCAGGCCAGTGAGATCATCGCCGAGACGCCCGGTCTCGAGATGCGCCTCATGCTCGACGGCACGGTCCCCGGTTACGAGAGTTACGAGGCCGCCGTGGAGTCCCAGTCCGCCGATCCCCTACCGGACCGGGTGGCCGGCACCGACATGCTCTACTCGTCGGGCACCACCGGACTTCCCAAGGGTGTCACCAAACCCTTCGTCGCGCTGCCCCTCGACACGACCCCCACGTCGGTGGCGCCGTCGCTCGCGATGCTCTTCGGGGCCACCACCGACAGCGTCTACCTCACCCCCGCCCCCCTGTACCACGCGGCACCCCTGCGTTTCACGATGGCGGCCCAGAGCATGGGGTGCACCGCGGTGGTCATGGAGCATTTCGATCCCGAACAGTTCCTGCTCGCCATCGAACGCAATCGGGTCACGCACTCCCAGGTCGTGCCCACCATGTTCGTTCGACTGCTCAAACTCGACGCGGCGATCCGCACCAAGTACGACGTCTCCTCGCTGGAGGCCGTGATCCACGCCGCCGCCCCGTGTCCGATCCCGGTGAAGAAGCAGATGATCGAGTGGTTCGGACGGATCATCCACGAGTACTACGCCGGAACCGAGGGCAACGGGTTCGTCTACTGCAACAGCGACCTTTGGCTCGCCAACGAGGGGACGGTGGGCGTTCCCATCGGGTGCACCGTTCACATCTGCGGCGACGACGGCGAAGAGCTGCCCAACTACGAGAGCGGCACGATCTTCTTCGAGGGGGGCGCGACGTTCGAGTACCACAACGACGCCGAGAAGACCCGGAGTTCGCGCCACCCCAAGGGTTGGAGCACGCTCGGCGACGTCGGCTACCTGAACGACAACGGTTGCCTGTTCCTCACCGACCGCAAGGCGTACATGATCATCTCGGGTGGCGTGAACATCTACCCACAGGAGGCCGAGAACGCCCTCGTGACCCACCCCAAGGTGGTCGACGTGGCCGTCTTCGGGGTGCCGAACGAGGACTTCGGCGAAGAGGTGAAGGCCGTGGTGCAACCGATGGCGATGCCGGGTTCTCCCGAGGAGGCACGCGCGCTCGAACTCGAGCTGATCGCGTACTGCAAGTCGCAGTTGGCCGACGTCAAGTGCCCGCGCAGCATCGACTTCCGTCCCGAACTTCCGCGGCACCCGACGGGCAAGCTCTACAAGCGCCTCCTGAAGGACGAGTACTGGAAGAACGCCGGACGCTCGATCTGACGGGGCGGGCGAACACCGCATGGGCCGGCACCCCCACCCGTACCTCGAGGCTCCCGACGGTTTCATCCCGTTCGCGCACCGCGGCGGCACGAGCGAAGCGCCGGAGAACACCATGCCGGCGTTCCGTCACGCGGTGTCGCTGGGCTACCGGTATCTCGAGACCGACGTCCAATTGACCGCCGACGGCCATCTGGTCGCGGTCCACGACGACGATCTGCGGCGCACCTGCGCGACGCCGGGGCGCATCAGCACCATGACGCGGGCCGAGGTCGCCCGGGCCCGGGTCGGCGGGCGCGAGCCCATCCCTCTGCTCGTCGAACTTCTCGAGGAATTCCCCACGGCTCGCTTCAACATCGACGCGAAATCCGATGCGACCGTCGACCCCTTGATCGACGTGTTGCGCCGCACGTCGTCCCTCGAACGGGTGTGCATCGGATCGTTCAGCCACCGACGACTTCGTCGGGTTCGCCGAGCATTGGGATCGAGCGTGTGCACGAGCGCCAGTCCCGTCGAGGTGGCGACCTGGGTGGCCGGCCGCATTCCCACGGGACCGTCGTGCCTCCAGGTGCCGCCGCGACAAGGGCCGTTGCCCGTCGTCACCCGCCGTTCGGTGCGACGCGCCGCCGACGCCGGCTTGCCGGTTCACGTGTGGACGATCGACGACGCCCACGTCATGCAAGAACTGATCGACATCGGCGTGAACGGCATCATGACCGACCGGTGCGAGGTGTTGAGGGCGGTGGCGGCGGCGAACGGCCTTTGGCCGCTCACTTGACGAGCGGCATGACCTCGTTCATGAATCGGGCCATCTGCTCGTCGGCCTTCTTGTAACTGTCGCCGAGCATGTGCGGGAAGATCGTCATGTACTCGAGCCCCAACAAATCCTTGTAGAACTGCACGCCCTCGGCCACCTGCTCGGGGGTGCCGAGGAGGATCGTCTTGTTGTCGACCGACTCCTGGAGCGTGGGGATCAACCCCGGCTTGGCCGGCTTGCCGTCGTCTCCCATGTACCCGCGGCTCCAGCCGTACGGTCCGAGGAACTTCCAGAACTCGTCGTGGCCTGGCGTCGCGCTCTGCCACGCCTTCTCGTACGAGTCCTCGATGCGCACCGAGATCACGAGCATGCGCTTGGCGCCGGGCGCCGGCGCCCGTCCGGTCGCCGCCTCCTGCTTCTCGGAGTAGACGTCCCAGAACCGCTTGATGAAACTGAAGTGCTGATTCCAGAAAACCGCCGAGTGTCCGATGCGGGCCACGTAGTCGAGGGTGGGCGGACTGGTCACGGCCTGCCAGATCTCGTAGGGGTAGATCGGCCGCGGCACGAGCGTGAGGTGCTGAACGGTGCTCCCCCGATCGGGAATACCCGGCAACGGGATCTGGAAGTGCTTGCCCGCGAACGAGAAGGTCTCGTTGTCGAGGGCCCGTCGGACGATTTCCATCGACTCCTCGAAGACCTCGCGGTTCAACTCGTCGTCGGCGGACTTTTCCGGGTTGTCGTGCGACCCGATCGACACGCCCTTTTCGTTGAGGTGCAACACCTCGCGCGGCACGGTTCCGCGACCGACGCCCAACATGCCGCGTCCGCCCGAAAGGTTGTGCAGCGTGGCGAAATCCTCGGCGAGACGCAAGGGATTCCATTGCGGGACGACGTTGAACATCGCACCGAGTCGTATCCGCTTGGTTTGGGCCGCGATCCAAGCCGAGATCAACAGGCCGTTGGGGATGACCTCGTAGCCCTCGTACTGGAAGTGGTGCTCGGTCGTCCAGAACGAGTCGAATCCGAGGCGGTCCGCCTCGATCGCCGAGTTCACGTAGTCGAGAGTCGCCTTCCACATGTGCTCGTTCGAGAAGCGTCGGTCGAGCGGCGCGGGCGGACCGGCACCGGCGTCGTCCATCTCGACGCCTCCGAAGAAAAATGCCCCGACCTTCATCACTGCCTCCCCGTGTGAACCTCGGCGAAGAGTACCACCGACGGTCGGAACGGTCAGGCGCGATCGGCGATGCGACGCGTGGTGGAGGTCACGGCCACCTCGACTCCACGACGAAAGACGCGCCGTTGCGCCGGAGCGTCCGCGATGGCCTCACGAGTCGAGGCCGCGTCGATCGCCATCAGGTCGGCCGCGTCGCCCACCGCGAGGCGGACCTCCGGCACGCCGAGCACCTGACGAACCCCGTTGCTCACGAGGTCGAAGGCATCGGATGGGAGTTGGTGCGAGGCCATGATCGCCAGTGCGGCGGTCTCCAGCGGATCGCTGCGCCCCACCGGGTTGAACGGATCTTGAACGTTGTCGCCGCCGAGTGCGACGCGCACGCCCGCCTCGCGCAGGACGTCGATCGGTGCGATCGACCGGGGCATCGACGACTGCTGCTCCCGGCCTTGCAGGAAGAGGTTCGTCTGCGGGAGGGGCACCACGGCGATACCGGCCTCACCCACGCGCCGGGCCAACTCTCGCTGTCGGGCCACCGGTTGGACCGACAAACTCACGCAATGGCTCGCGGTGACCGGGTGCGCGAACCCCTCCTTCAGGATGCTCTCGGCCAGGTCGACGAGGGTCAACATGGTCGGGTCGAGGGTCTCGTCCACGTGCAGATCGAGACCCACACCGGCGTCACGGGCCGCCGCCATCGCCTCGCGGATCATGCCCGCACCATCGACCTCGAGATGGGGACATCCACCCACCAGATCGGCGCCGAGCTCGAGGGACTCGCGCAGTGCACGTCGGTTGCCCGCGCCGTCGGCACCGGCCAGTGGCGAGTGCATCAGGGCTACGATCTGCAGGTCGACGAGGTGACGGGTCGCATCGCGCGCCGCGAGAACGGCCCGCAGGTGCGCGTGAGACGCGTCGCTCTCCCCCACGTTCACGTGCGTGCGCACCAGTGTGACCCCGTTGGCGACCAACTTGTGCAACGCCCGTACCGCACGATCGGTCATCTCGGCGACACCGAACTCGCCGCGTCGTTCGGCATCGACCCAGGCGTGGATCGCCCCCATCAGATCGCCCTGCGGGTTCGGCACCCGTTCGGCCGTCAGGGCCTTGTCGAGGTGCGCGTGCGGCTCACCGAGTGACGGCACGAGCAGCGCGCCCGACAGGTCGACACCGGACCGCCCGGCCGAGGACGGCTCGACCGCCACGATCACCCCGTCGGCGACTGCGACATCGACGACCCGCGAGTCGACCAGCCGTCCGCGGCACAGCCACGTCGTCGTTCCCGTCACCATTCACTCCCTCGTCGGTTCCGTGTGGAATCGTAGGCGGGTGCGCACCTGCGTCTGGATCTATCCGAACGATTCCGCCACCGACATCGTCGACGCCATCGTCGCGCTCGACGCCGCCCAAGTCGACGAGGTCTGGATCGCCGACGAGGGTGTGGCGCGCGAGCCCATGTCGTTGCTCGCGGCCGCGGCGCGCGAGACGACCCGCATCGGTCTCGCCGTCGGGATCACCTCACCGTTGTTGCGCCACGCCGGAGTCGTCGCCTCGACGGCCATGACCATCGACGAGCTGTCCGGTGGTCGGATGATCCTCGGCTGGGGCGTCGGAGGGCACGAATCGCTCGGACCCTTCGGCATCTCCACCGATCGGCCGGTCGGCGTCGTGCGCGAGGCCATCGAGACCGCGCGCGCGGTGCTCGCGGGTACCGCCGACCCCAATTACGTGCCACCGACCCATGCCGCACCGCCCCGACGGATCCCGCAGTTCGTCGGGGCCCGCGGTCCCCAGTTGAACCGACTCGCGTCACGACTGGCCGACGGGGTGTTCCTCTCCGGATTCACCGACGTCGACGCCGCGGCGCCGATAGAGGTCGCCCGTTCGATCCGTCCCATCAACGTGAACCTGTGCGTTTCGGTTCGCTACACCGGTGCGGCCGATCGGACGTCGATCGCCGGCGAACCCGACGCGGTGGCCGAGCGATTGGCTCGCACCGTCGAGCTCCATCGACCGGACACGATCGGTGTCGCCCTCGTCGATCGAGAACCCGTGGCCACCATGGTCGGGCGGGCCGTCGAAACGTTCCGGATCCTGCGAACCCGGCGCTAACAGTCCCGAACGACGTCGTACACGCGCATCGTGCAGTCGCGCCACAGGTCACCCATGCGTTCGTCCACTTCGGCGACCTGCGCCGGGGTGATTTGCTTCCACAGTTCGCGGCTCTCCCACCAGATCACCGCGTGAACGAGGTGCGGGTCACCCTCCTCGACCCACATCTGCTTGCGCACGAAACCCGGCGACGACTCGAGGAATCGACTCCAGACTTCTTCCTCGCGAGCGAGCCAGGTGGCGCGCAGTTCCGACGGAACCGCGAAGGTGAGCCATTCCACGACCACGTGTCCGACTCTAGCGATGCCTATGCTTCGCTCGGGGACGACGATGACCGAACCGCGCGACTACGACCTCACCGGACCCGAAGCCGTGCGTGCCGTCGAACGGGGCTTGTCCGGAGCCGACTGGTACCACAGCCCGGTCGATCGTGACGCGATGCTCGAGATCATGCGGCGCTCCAACGGTCGTGCCGCCGTCGACACGATCCTGTGGCTCGCCCTCACGGTGCTCGCCGGCTGGTGGGTCGTCGCCAGTTGGGTCTCGTGGTGGACCATTCCGGCGATGTTCGTCTACGGCACCCTGTACGGATCGGCGTCCGACGCCCGTTGGCACGAGTGCGGGCACCGCACGGCGTTCAAGTCGAAAGCCGCCAACCTCGTCGTGTACCACATCGCGTCGTTCATGGACGTCCGCGAGCCGGTGTCGTGGCGCTGGAGCCACAACCGTCACCACGCCGACACCATCATCGTGGGCCGTGACCCCGAGATCGCCTATCAACGGCCCATCCGTTTCTGGCGGGTCGTCGCCGACATGTTCGGGATCCTGAGCACCCGGGCCGAGTTCGTCAAGTACGCGGCGAACGTCCGCGGACGACTCACACCGGCGTCCGCCGATTTCGTGCCACCTCGCGAGGCCGGTCGCGCGATCTTCTGGGGCCGCGTTCACGTGACGATCTGGCTCGCCGCCGTGGTGGCGTGCGTGGTCTCCACCAGCCTCTTGCCATGGGTGTGGATCGGGCTGCCGTCGCTCTACGGACGGTGGCTACTCGTGGTGTTCGGCACCACCCAGCACGCCGGTCTCGCCGAGGATGTGCTCGACCACCGCCTGAACACCCGGACCGTGTACATGAACCCGGTCCTGCGGTTCTTGTACCTCAACATGAACTACCACCTCGAACACCACATGTTTCCGTCGGTTCCGTACCGGAACCTGCCCCGACTGCACGCCCTCGTGCGCGACGACCTGCCGGCCCCGCACCGTGGCATCGTGCACGCGTATCGCGAGATCCTTCCGGCTTTGTGGCGTCAGCGCACCGACCTGGACTACGACGTGCGTCCGACGCTGCCGTCAGCGTCCGCGTGACTCCCCGGCCCATTTGCCGATGAGACGACCGGACAACCAACCGAAGAACAGGAACACCGTCACCCCGAGGGCACTCGACAGGATCACCGACGCGAAGAGTTGCTCCCCCTCGAGACGATTCGCATAGCGCTTCAGGAGTTGACCGATACCGACCTCGCCCTGGCCGAAGAAGAAGTCGCCCACGATTGCCCCGATGACCGACAGCCCGGCCGAGATGCGCAAGCCGGCGAATACCGCGGGCAAGGCGGCCGGGAACATCAATCGGCGCAGACGCGTCAGGCGGTTCGCCTTGTGCAAGGTGAACAGATCGTGCATCCCCTGATCGGCCGACAGCAATCCGAAGAGCGTGTTCACGACGATCGGGAACAACGCGATGATCACGCACACCAACACGCGCGACGAGAACCCGTAACCGAACCAGAAGCCGATCAAGGGCACGATGGCCAGGATCGGAATCGCCTGCAGCACGACGGCGTACGGGAAGATCGCCCGCTCCACGACCTTGGCCTGGCTCATCACGATCGCCAACAAGAACCCGAGCAGAATCGCGATCAGCAAGCCCCAAAAGGCCACCTTGGTGCTCGACCACATGCCATCGAGCATCGTGGAGAAGTTGTCCCAGTTCGCGAATCCGACGTTCCACACCTCGTGCGGCGGCTGCAAGAGGAAGCGTCGCTTGGGGTCGAGCACGACGAGGCTGATGAAGTACCACACCCCGATGATCAGTGCCCCGACGGTCAACGGTGGCAACGCCACCGCGGCCAACGTCGCCCGACGCGAACGCTTCGCTTCGGGCATGGCACCGGCATCGGCGAGGATCACCTCGACGGGATCGAAGGTCGACGGATCGTCGAGGGTCATGAGTGTGCTCCTCTCAGGGCCCGGCTCACCTGGCCGCACAGTTCGGCGAATCGGGCGTCGAAACGCAGTTCGGGTCGGCGCGGGTACTCGAACGGCACGTCTAACGACGCCACGAGGCGTCCCGGGCGCGCCGACATCACGTGGACCTTCGTCGACAGGTAGACGGCCTCGCTGATCGAGTGGGTGATGAAGAGACCGGCGAAACGCTCCTGTTCGAAGAGTCGCAGTGTCTCCTCGTTCAGGCGCTCGCGGGTGATCTCGTCCACCGCCCCGAACGGTTCGTCGAACAGGAACACCGGCGGCTTGAGCGTGAGGGTGCGGGCCAACGACGCGCGCATGCGCATTCCCCCCGACAACGACCGGGGATAGTGG
>JBJTFY010000050.1:0-2493 GCA_046093625.1 Actinomycetota bacterium | reverse complement strand
GTTCCGAACAAATCGATGGTCGGCGCGATGAGTCCGACCGTGACACTGAGGGTCTCGTGTCCGGTGGGGGTGACGAACAGCGACTCGAGTTTGGAGAACGCCCGGGCGTACGCACGCGGGTACCCGAGTCCGCCGTACTCGACCGGCGCCGTGATCGCGTGATAGCCCCGCTCGGCCTTCTTCTGGATCCAGGCCTTGCCCCGATCGAGAAGGGCCTTTTCCTCCTCGAAGGTGAGCGAATGGAAAACCGACACCGAGAACTCGCCCTCGCCCCACACGAGTTCCTTGTCGTCGCTTCCGCCGGTGCGATAGGACGCATTGGCCTCGAGCCATTCGCGAGCGGTGCGGGTGAACTCCTCGAGGGAGGGGATGTCGGGGGAGTCAGCTGTTCCGGCCACGACTCCACCGTAATTGACCCCGGGATCAGTATTCGCACCGGGCCGGTCCGGGGGTGCGACGCTCGACACGCTCGTGACGAGGGCGTTCGGTCATACTCGGGAGGTGGGGGATGCGGGGGACGTGGAAACCGTGACGCGGCGCATTGCGCCCCGGAAAACCATCGACGGGAAGACCACCGAAGGGAAGACCACCGAACGGAAGACCACCGAACGTCGGCTGGGTCGGCCCCCCGACACCGACTCCGGTGAGACGCGCGACCGCATCGTGAGCATCGCCCGGGAGAGGGTCGCCGAACTCGGCTTCGAGATGGCCACCAACCGCGAGATCGCCAATCGGTCCGGCGTCACCCCGGCGGCGCTGTACCACTACTTCGGCTCGAAGCTCGACCTCTACCTCGCGGTGCACGAGCACACCCAGGACCTCGTTTATTCGCGGTTCGAGAACTGCGTCCGCGGCCACGACACCTTCGTCGCCCAGTTCTCGGCCATCCTCGACGAGGCCCACGACATGAATCGGGTCGACCACTCGGTCGCCCGGTTCCTCGGCGCGGTGCGGGTGGACGTCATCCGGCATCCGGAGATGCGGGTGTCGGTCGAGCCCCGTAGCCGTCAGCGCGAGTCATTCTTCGCCGGAATCGTCGACGTCGGTATCGCCACCGGTGAGATACACCCCGAGCGACGGGCCACGGTCCTGGCGTACATCCTGACCGTCCTCATCGGTCTCACCGACGCGGTTTCGGGTGACATCGCGGCCCAGGGGCGGGCGATCGAAGCCATCAAGGCGACCCTCCCGGCCTTGCTGGAGGCGCGGTGACGTATTCGCAGCAGGAGCACGCGAACGATCTCGAGCCCTCACTCGGACATCATCACCTGCTCGAGAAATGCCCCGTGCATCGCGAGGAGACGTTCGATCCGCCGTTCTACGTCGTGAGTCGCCACGAAGACGTTCTCGCCATGGTCACCGATCCCGGGTTGTGGCAGAACGGGTCTGGTCCCGGGGTCTTCCACCAGGTGGGTGGAGTGCTCGGGTCGGCCGACGACCCGGATCACCGTCGTCAACGCAAGGTGCTGCAGGACGGCTTTCGACCCGCGGCTGTCGACGCTCTGGCCCCACGGGTCGAGCAGATCGGTCGCGAGTTGTGGGACCGGTCCTTCGTGCGCGACGGTGAGGGTGACTTCGTGAGTCTGTTCGCATTCCCGTTCCCGGCCATCGTGATCGCCGAGATGCTCGGTGTGCGTCCCGAGGACCGCGACCGATTCGGCAAGTGGTCCGACGACATCGTGAACGGGCTCGGGGGCGGCGATCTCCGTCTCGTCGAGAAGGCGAACGAAGGGATTTACGGCATCGTCGACGGTTTGGTCGCCGAACGACAGGCGATCATCGAGGCCGGTGACGAGCCGAGCGACGATCTGGTGACGGTACTCACCAAGGCGTACCTCGCCGGCGACCTCGCATACGGCGAGGTTCGGCGTCTGAGTCAGCAGGTTCTGGTGGCGGGGCACGAGACCACCGCGAGTTTGATCAGCCTCATGCTCTATCGACTGATCACCCGACCCGCGCTCGTCGACGAGTTGCGGGCCCGTCCGGAATCGATCCCGTGGGCGGTCGAGGAGTTTCTCCGTTACGACTCGCCCGTGCAGGGTCTCTTTCGCACCAACAGTCGCGAGTGCTCGGTGCGCGGGGTCGACATCGAACCCGACACCAAGATGCAGTTGCTCTTCGCGGCGGCCAACCGCGATCCCCGCGTGTGGGACGAACCGGACGCGATCCGCTTCGACCGCTTCGGGCCCGGCTCCCGACCGCATCTCGCGTTCGGTTGGGGCGTGCACCACTGCATCGGCAACGTGTTGGCTCGGCGCGAGGGTCAACTGGCCCTTCGTTGGATGATCGACACCTTCGAGACGATCGAGTTGACCGGCGACGTGCGGGTGAACGAGCCGTTCATCCTGCGCGGTCTGACGACGCTGCCCATCCGCTGGACCGTACGGTCCGACCGCGACGCCTAGTCTGTGGCCGTGCGCACCACCATCGTCACCGGCGCCGCGTCGGGCATCGGTCTGGCCACCGTCGAGGCTCTCGTGGCCACCGGCGGAG
>JBJTFY010000049.1:0-3102 GCA_046093625.1 Actinomycetota bacterium | reverse complement strand
TGCGCGCTCTCGGTCGAGCGTTGCACCAGGAGGTCGGCGGCAAGGGAATCGGGGCCGTCGGGATGTGCTTCAGCGGCGGATTCGCGCTCGGCATGATGCTCGACGACCACATGCTCGCTCCGGTGTTGAGCCAACCCTCTCTGCCCTTCCCGATGGGGGCCAAGCGGGCCGCCGACCTGAACCTCTCACCCGATGACGCGCTCGTGGTGAAGCGGCGGGCGGCCGAGGGCTGTCAGGTGCTCGGCCTGCGATTCACGGAAGACAAGTTCGTGGGCACCCGATTCGATTCGTTGCGCGAGTTGCTGGGCGACGCGTTCGTGGCGATCGAATTGCCGTCGTCGAAGAAGACCGATCACTCGGTGCTGACCGAACAGCGTCACGAAGCCAGCGTGCAGCGCGTGCTCAGTTTCTTCCGCGAGAAACTTCTCTGATCTCCAGGCGAAAGCGCGGGTGTTTCCAGGCCCGAAGCGCGACGTCGGGAGCGCTCTTGGATTCCAGCAGATGACGCGCGAGTGACCCTTTTGCCGCTTTGGCGTCGTGACCCGCGACTTGGCCGGACTTCTCGACGAAGGTGACGCTGACCGCGCCGGCGTAGTCACCCGGGGAGGGGTTCCACGCGGCCCGATGTTCGTTGGGAAGCAGGTCGACCACCCAGCACCCCGTGAGTCGCTCGTTCATCACCGTCGACAATGGTTCGCGCCACCACGTGGCGAGCTTGCCCAGCCCGGGCAGAGTCGCACCGATCTTGAGTTTGTAGTCGGGCACCGGGTCGTCGAAGGCGACCAGACCGAGCAGGCCCGAGACCACGAGCACCGACGAGCCGGCCCGGCGACGAACGGCCGCGCTCATGGTGGATGGCGCGAGATGGTCCCACACCACGCCCGTGTAGCGACTCGATGCGGGCAAGGTCGTCGATCCCGTGAGAGCGAGGTTCGCCGCGCGGGCCGCGGCGAGATTCGCCCCCGAGACGCCCAGCAGTTTGCCGTCGCCACCGTCGACCGCGCGGAGCGCCTCGATCACCGATTCGCGACGTCGCGAAAGTTCCTTTCCGAAGATGCCCGAGTTCGACCGCCAATTCGGTCGGGTGCCTCCGCTGGCCTTGCCCTCGGAGGGGGGCAGCAGGATCGCGATCGCGGGTGTGGGCACGGCACAAATTCAACATCATGAAGGGTCGGAGTATCGTGCATACATGCGCATTCACGTGGATTCCGAGAAGTGTCAAGGTCACAACCGTTGCTACGCGTTGGCCCCGGAATTGTTCGACGTCGACGACTTCGGCAACGCGGTCGTCATCGGCGACGGCACCGTGAGCCCCGAACTGGTGGAACGCGCCAAGTTGGCGGTGGCCAACTGTCCCGAGTTCGCCATCACCATCTCCGAGTGATCGGAACGACCCCATGACCGTGTACGAACCCCCCGTCTCGATCTACGGGCCCGTGACCGACTGGGCCACGGACTTCGACCACGCCGATCCGGCGTACAACCGCAACGCCCACGCCATCTGGAGCGAGTTACGTTCCTCGTGCCCGGTGGCGCACAGCGACCGCTACGGCGGCACGTGGCTACCCGTCACTCACGAGACCGTTCGCGAGATCGCGTACGACACCGAGAACTTCACGAGTCGGGCGGTGGTGGTCAGCACCGTCGTTCCCGAGGATCCCGCTCCGATCGGCGGAGCGCCGCCCATCACCAGTGACCCGCCGTTCCACCACGACGCACGCCGCCTGCTCCTGCCACCGTTCTCGCCCAAGAAGATCGCCGAGTGGGAGGGCGAGGTGAGGGTGCTGTGCCGCGCGTTGCTCGACGCGATGGAGGCCAAGCTCGCCGCCGGTCAATCCATCGACGCGGCCCTCGATTACGCGCAACACATCCCGGTGAACGTGATTTCGCGCATGCTCGGCTTCCCCCTCGAGGACGACGATCTCTTCCGTGGGTTCGTGCACGACATCCTCGAGAGCATCAACGGCGATCCCGAGGAACGGATCCGTTCCTTCGAACGCATCGACGCCTATCTGCTCGCCCAGATCGAGGATCACCGCGCCAACCCGCGCGACGACCTCACGTCGTATCTGATGGACGTCGAGATGTACGGCGAGAAGTTGCCCGACAACATGGTGGGCGGGGTCATCTTGTTGTTGCTGGTGGCCGGCATCGACACCACCTGGAGCGCCATCGGTTCCAGCCTCTGGCACCTGGCGACGCACGACGACGATCGCCGGCGTCTCGTGGCCGATCCGAACCTGATGACCACCGCCATCGAGGAGTTCCTGCGCGCGTACGCGCCGGTGACGATGGCTCGACTGGTGGCCAAGGATCACGACTTCCACGGTTGCCCGATGAAGAAGGACGAGTGGGTGTTGCTGCCGTTCCCGGCGGCGAACCTCGATCCCACCGAGTTCGCCGACGCCGATCGGGTGCTCATCGACCGGCAGGAGAATCGTCACGCGGCGTTCGGTCTCGGTATCCACCGTTGTCTCGGTTCGAACCTGGCGCGCCTCGAACTTCGCGTGGCCGTCGAGGAGTTCATCGCCCGGTTCCCGGACTTCTCCATCGACGGCACCGAGGACGACGTGGTGTGGAGCGTCGGTCAGATTCGTGGACCCCGTCGCCTCCCCGTGACCACGAGCTGACGATGGGGGCCGCGCTGACGGAGGCCGGAGCGCGCTGGGCCGAGTTGCTGGCGTCGTGGGCGATACCCGACGACATCGTCGCTCGGGGTGAGGTGCCGCCGTGGTCGCACGATCCGGCCACGTTCGCCATGGACGACACGGCGGACCCGACGAGCCCGATCTTCGCGGTGGCGCGCGAATTGCTCCCGCCCGACGGTGGCACCGTGCTCGACGTCGGGTGCGGGGGCGGGCGTTCGTCGTTGCCCTTGTCCCCACGGGCTCGTCACATCACCGGAGTGGATTCAAGTCGGGCGATGCTCGACCAGTTCGCCAGCGCGGCCGATCGCGTGGGTGTCGCCCACCGCGAGATCGAGGGGCGTTGGCCCGACGTGGCGATCGCCGCCGAGTTGGCCGGTGCACCGATCGAACGGGTCGACGTGGCGGTGTGTCATCACGTCGCTTTCAACGTTCCCGACCTCGAACCCTTCGTGGT
>JBJTFY010000048.1:0-8387 GCA_046093625.1 Actinomycetota bacterium | reverse complement strand
CCGTACAAAGCACCCACCGGTAAGTACCTCGGTGTGGTTCACTTTCAGAGGCTCCTGCGCGAGCCCCCCAGCATGGAACTCGGGCGCTGCCTCGAGATCGAACCAACCGTACGACCCGACATCAGCGACCGCGAGGTCGCCGAGCGATTGGCCTCCTACAACATGCTCGCCGTGGGCGTGTGCGACGAGGCCGACCGTCTGCTCGGGGCCATCACCGTCGACGACGTGCTCGACCGCACGCTGCCCGCCGGATGGCGACAACGCCGACGCCAGGAAACACCGGTGCGCTGACGCGCACCAACCAAGATGAACCCACCACCGTAGACCCACGCCATCCGACCGAAGGGAGGAGCCATGAACAGACGAGACAACCTCGCCGTGCCCCGTCAACGTCGCCGTCTCGGCCCTCACTACGACAACGATGCCTTCGGTCAGTTCGCCGAGTCGATCGCCCGCACCTTGGGCACCGCGCGCTTCCTCGTGTGGCAGTCGTTCATCATCATCGTCTGGATCACGTACAACGTGGTGATCCCGGAATCGTGGCGCTTCGACCCGTGGGGTCGTGGTCTCGTGCTCCTCACCTTGGTGTTGTCGTTGCAGGCGTCGTACGCCGCGCCGCTGATTCTGCTGGCGCAGAACCGTCAGGAGGCCCGCGACCGCGCACAGGCCGAGGTCGACCGACGGGTGGCCGAGCGTACGCAGGCCGACACCGAGTTCCTGGCCCGCGAGATCGCCAGTGTCCGCGTGTCCCTCACCGACGTCGCGACCACCCAGGACATCCGCGATCACCTCGACATCGACGACCTCACCGAGCGCATCGAACGCTTGACCGCGGCCATCGAGTCGCTGTCGGAACGCATCGATCGCGTCGAGAGCCGAACGACGACCTGATTTCAGCGACAGTTGCGACAGCGACCGAGTAGGTCGAGTCGGTGCCCGGTGAGCACGAATCCGGCCGCCGCGACCGTCTCGGCCAGACCCTCGTCGAGCAACCGCTCGACCTTCTGTGGGATGTCGACGTCGAGCACCTGCCCGCAGGCGACGCACACGATGTGGTGGTGGTGCCCCTTGAGTTCCTCGGCCAACTCGAACGCGGCGCGGTCGCCGTTCGTGAGCACCTTGACAACGACGCCGGCGGATTCGAGCACCGCGAGGTTGCGGTACACGCTGCTTTGCGGAAGTTCGCTGGTCGCCTCCACGATTTCGGTGGCGATCATCGGATGCGCCGCTCGGTGCAACGTCTCGACCAACCGCTGCCGTCCACTGGAGTAACGCTGGTCCACGGACTGCAGTCGCTGCCGAGCGATGGTGTGCACGTCGACGGCCACGTTCAGCCTCCGGCCCCCACGTACTCGAGCACCGCGACTCCCCGACGAATCACGTCGTCGAGGATCGCCCCGTTGGACAGCGATTCCTGACCGAGAACGACCACGCCCGGCCCGAGCGACGTCGTCACCACCGCCACCGATGCCGCCACGGCCGCCGAAATGACCCCGGTGCGCTCGGCGACCCCGGCCACCTCAGTACGGCGTTCGCCGTTGCGTGCTCCACGAACCTCGACGCGGACACCCCCGAGTCCACCCTCGGCGTGCGGGGGCGACATCATCGGCAGCCGCGCGGTCAAACGGTCGCGTCGCGTCGCCGAAACCCGGGCGCTGATGCGGGACGCCCACGGGAAGGCGCGGTGCAGAACGATCGGATCGGCCAGTTGCGCGCGATAACAATCGCGACCGCCGATCGGCTCGGGGAACCACAACAGTTCGCGTCCGCTGCCGCCGGGGCGACGAATCCATTCACCGTCGTGCCAACCCGGGGCTTCGCTCGCCAACGCGCGATGGTGCTGTCGTGCACACGACGGACCGCCGGTGCCGTGCACTCCGACATGGATCTCGTCGACCTCGTCCATGCGAGCGGACAACTCGGCGACGAGCAGACCCGACAACCCCGGGCTGGCCGCCGCACCGACCACCAAGGCCACCGAACGGGACCGCGCGACAGCGTCGAGGCCGAGAAGGATCTCGGTGTCATCGACGTCGTCGGAGGTGCACACCACATGGAAGCCCGATTCGAGGAGCAGACGAGCCATCGGGTTCTGCGGTGCCGGTGTCGCCAACACCACCACCGGTGTCGTGGCCGGATCGAGACTCGCGAGGTCGTCGATCGTGGTGGCTTTCAAGGACCGGGCGGCACCTACCTGCACTTCCGACCGGCGATCGTGAACGACCACGGGAACCGCCGAGGATGTCAGTTGGCGCGCGACGCGCGAGCCGACGACACCGAGACCGATCACCGCGACCGACATCACGAGGGAGGCCGAGTGAGCTCGCGCCAGCCGCCTCGCTCGGGGGGCGTGCCACCCTTTCCACGGATGCGCAACACCCCGGCCACCAGACCGGTGAGGGTGAGAGCCGCGATGGCTCGCCGGAGCATCTTCATGGGGTCAATCTAACTTGATCGACCCGCGGGGCAACCACGGTCACACCACTTCGAAGAAGGTGAACGTGGTGTTGATCGACGAGTTGTTGCCAGCGTTGTCGGTCGCCGTGATCGACACGGTGTACGTCCCTCCGGGTATGCCCGAAATCGGCAAGGTGCACTGAACCTGATACGTCCGATTCGTCGACGGGCCGCCCGTCGAGTTCAACCCGGATCCGTTCGGACACGACGGCACCTGATTCCCCGAGGACGACCGCCAGAACGTCGCCGCGAAAGCCACCCCGGACGAATCCGACACCGAGAACTCCACCGTCACCGTGTCACCAAAAACGGCAACCGGAGTCACGCTCGACACCACGATCGACGGACCCGTGACATCCGACGAACCACCGGTGACCGTGAACGTGGTGTTGATCGACGAGTTGTTGCCAGCGTTGTCGGTCGCCGTGATCGACACGGTGTACGTCCCAGAAGGAATACCAGATCCCGGCAAGGTGCACTGAACCTGATACGTCCGATTCGTCGACGGGCCGCCCGTCGAGTTCAACCCGGATCCGTTCGGACACGACGGCACCTGATTCCCCGAGGACGACTGCCAGAACGTCGCCGCGAAAGCCACCCCGGACGAATCCGACACCGAGAACTCCACCGTCACCGTGCCACCCAACGACACCGACGACGGCGACACGCTCGACACCACGATCGACGGACCCGACGCACTGGACGATCCACCGCCGGACTGGCCGCCCGGGCTGGTGGAACCACCGGGCGAAGATGGCTTGTTTCGCGAGGTCGTCGTGGTGGTCGCGCCGCTCGACGGCGGATTCGTGGGTGTCTCCGAGCCAACCGTCGTCGTCACCGAGTCATCGGGGGCGATGCTCGAGGTACTCGACGAATCACCGGCCACCGTGATCGACGCGACATCTTCGGGTCGTCCGTCGTCCGAGCCACACGCTGTGAGCATCGTGAGTGCCCCGACGATCATGACGCCGATTCGTTTCCGGTTCATCTCCATAATGTCTTATACCAACTCGGAATCGACTTCTCGATGACTTGTGTGCCGTGACATCACGTCGTCTCGACATGTGACCTAACTTCTCGGGTCATGGACTGGATCTCCGACCCCACCGCCTGGAGCGCCTTGGCCGCGCTCTTGACCCTCGAAATCGTCCTCGGCGTCGACAACGTCGTGTTCATCTCGATTCTGGCCTCGAAGTTGCCCGCCAGTGAACAGGACAAGGCTCGCAAGATCGGCCTGCTCGCCGCTGGTGGAATGCGGGTCCTTCTGCTGCTGGCGGTCGGCTGGGTCATCACCCTCAAGAAGGAGTTGTTCGCCATCGGGTCGGTCGGATTCAGCGGCAAAGAGCTGATACTCCTCGCCGGTGGGCTTTTCCTGATCTACAAGGCCACCAAGGAGATCCACCACAAACTCGAGGGCGACGAGGGCGAAACCTCGGCCAAGGTCGCTCCCACGGTGGCCGCCGTGATCGGACAGGTGCTCGTGCTCGACCTAGTCTTCTCGATCGACTCGGTCATCACGGCCGTGGGAATGACCACCTACGTGTGGGTGATGGTGATCGCCATCGTCACCGCGGTGCTGGTGATGCTGTTGGCGTCCAAGGCCATCTACACCTTCGTCAACGCGCACCCGTCGGTCAAGATGCTGGCACTGGCGTTCCTTCTGCTCATCGGCACCACCCTCATCGCCGAGGGCTTCGGACAGAAGATCCCCAAGGGCTACATCTACGCCGCGATGGTCTTCTCGGTCTTCGTCGAGGTTCTCAACATCGGCTCCCGCCGCAAGAAGCCGGCCGTCGCGCCAATCCATCTCCGCGAGTCGATCGTCGAAGCAAAATGACCGGGTTGTGGTGGGGCTAACAAGAATCGAACTTGTGACCTCATCCTTATCAGGGATGCGCTCTAACCGACTGAGCTATAGCCCCGGCGACTGAGCACCCTATCGGCGGGTCGGCCGAACCCTCAACCGCGCGAGCGGGGGGCCGGCGGAGGGGCCGGCGGTGCCTTCTCCTCGAGGACCGTGACCCGAATACCTCCCACGAGGTCGGTGATCAGGTTGAACGTCGTCACCATCAAAACCGCCACACCGGTGAGACCGACCACGGCGAACAGACCGAGCGTCCACGCCTGGTGGTACAACTCACCGCCTTTGAAGTCGAAGGACTCCCAGCCGAAACTCTCGAGGAATCGCTCGACGTTGTCGACCGTGCCCGTGGCGTTGGCCACGTTCCACAAGAGCACCCCGGCCAACAACAGCGTCAGATACAACACGAAATGGAACACCAGTGCGACCTTGAAGACGCTCCACGCATCCACGTGCCGCACGATCCTCGTGGTGCGTCGCACGGGACGCCGTTCGAACACCACCGCTCTCGCCCGCGTCGGTTCGATCGCGACGGGCGGCGCCGGCTCGGGCTCGGTCACGGTGGGGGGCCGTGGTTCACGGGCCGACGGCGCCGGAGTGACCGGATTCTCGTCGGGCAACACCGCCGGCACGATGAAGAACGGGTCGTCGCTCGGCGACGGTTCGCGAGTTGTCGGGGATTCCTCGTCGGCCACGGGGTCAGCGTAGAACACCCGTCACCAGTGACACGGTCGCCTCAGAGACCGACGGCTCGCGACTCGACTCGTCGTTCGTCGACCGCCACCACCACCTCCACCACCTTCTCGCCGCCCACCTCGCGCCACTCGATCGCCACGACGCGGGCCGAGTTCCTCGCCGCGACCTCGTTGGCCGAACTCTCCCCGCCCACGATCGCCGCCAAAGCCACTGCGTCGGCCACCGAGCGATCGTGACGGGCCGCGACCGAATGATCGGCAACCTGCGCCAGTGCGAGCGACATCGACGCCGTCACGACGACGAACGCCAGACCGAGGGGGGTCACTCGCCGTCGTCGGCCGCCAAGATGAGGGCCACCGACGTCACCTGCTGACCGTCTTCGACCGTCATCACCTTCACGCCCGACGCGGTGCGACCCTGCGAGGAGATGGTGCGCACGTCGGTGCGGATCGTCGTGCCTCCCGACGACACGGCGACGATCTCGTCGTCGATGCCCGCCATGAAGGCCGACACCACGAACCCCTTCTTCTCACGAATCTGGATTCCCCGCACGCCGATGCCACCGCGCGACTGACGCCGGAACTTGTCGAGTTGCGTGCGTTTGCCGTACCCGGCTTCGGTCACCATCAGGATCGCGGCGTCGTCGCGCGCGAGGTCGGCCGAGACCACTTGATCGTCGGGACGCAACTTCATGCCCCGCACTCCCGCGGCCGCGCGACCCATGGCGCGAACCTCGGTCTCGGAGAATCGGATGGTCATGCCCGAACGACTGACCATGAAGATGTCGTCGTTGCCGGACGTCACGATCACGCGCATCAATTCGTCGCCGTCGCGCAGGTTGAGCGCGATCAATCCGTCGCGGCGACCATTGTCGTATTCGTCGAACGCGTTCTTCTTCACCACCCCGTTGCGGGTGGCGAAGAACAGGAATCTCTCCGCGTCGAACGACCGGGTGTCGATGATGGCCTCGATGGTCTCACCGATCTGCAGTGGCAGAAGGTTGACGATCGGAACGCCCTTGGCCGCGCGTTCGCGCTCGGGGAGGTCGTGGGCGCGCAGTCGATACACCCGTCCGCGGTTCGAGAAGAAGAGCAGATAGGCGTGGGCGGTGGTGAAGATGACGTGCTTCACCACGTCCTCGCTCTTCAACTTGGCGCCCGACACCCCCTTCCCGCCACGCTGCTGATTGCGGAAGTTGGTGGCCGCCACGGCCTTGACGTATTGCGCCTCGGTCATCAACACCACGAGTTCGGTGTCGTCGACGAGGTCCTCGAGGCTCATCTCGCCGGCCTCGAAGGTGATCGGGCAGACGCGCGGAGTGGCGAACTCGCCCTTGATCTCGAGGAGTTCCTCGGTGATCACGCCACGCAACTTCTTGTCGTCGGCGAGGATCGCCTGGAACTCGGCGATCTTCTCGTTCAACTGGGCGATCTCGGACTCCAGGTCGATGCGCGACAGTCGGGTCAGTTGGCGCAACTGCATGTCGAGGATGTCGATCGCCTGCACCTCGGTGAACTCGAAAGGTGCGGCCATCAGGGCGGTCTTGGCCGCCCCGGCGTCCTCGCTCTCGCGGATCAATTTGATGATGGCGTCGATGACGTTGAGGGCCTTGATGCGGCCCTCGAGGAGGTGCAGCCGGCGCTGGGCCTTGTCGAGACGGAACTCGGTGCGCCGGGTGAGGACCTCGATCTGATGCCGGATGTACCCGTTGAGGGCGTCGATGAGGGTCAATTGGCGCGGCACGCCGTCGACCAACGCGACCATGTTGACGCCGAAACTCGTCTGCAACTGCGTCTGCTTGTAGAGGTTGTTCAGCACCACGTTCGCATTGGCGTCGCGCTTCAGGGTGATCGTGAGATTGGTCTTGCCCCCGGACGAGCCGTCGTTGACGTCGGCGATTCCGTCGAGTTCGCCGTTGTCGACCAACTCCTGGATGCGGCCGGCGATCGCCGAGCAACTGGTCTGGTAGGGCAACTCGGTGACGACGATCTGCATGCCGCCGCGCTTGGTTTCCTCGATGGCCGCCGTCGCGCGCATCTTGATGCTTCCGCGACCGGTGCGGTAGGCGTCGTTGATGCCGGACTTGCCGAGGATCACTCCGCCGGTCGGGAAGTCGGGCCCCTTCACGATCGCCATCACGTCGTCGTTCGACGCCGTGGGGTTGGCCAGCACGTGCACGCACGCGTCGATGACCTCACCGAGGTTGTGTGGCGGGATGTTGGTCGCCATGCCGACCGCGATGCCTTGGCTTCCGTTCACGAGAAGGTTCGGGAAGCGCGCGGGCAACACCGTGGGTTCTTCGCGCGAACCGTCGTACGTCGCCACCATGTCGACGGTGTTCTCGTCGATGTCGGCGAGCAGGTGCATCGCGAGTGGGTGCAGTCGACACTCGGTGTAACGACTGGCGGCCGGACCGAAGTCGGGTGATCCGTAGTTGCCGTGGAAATCGATGAGGGGGTGGCGCAACGAGAACGGTTGGGCCATGCGCACCAAGGCGTCGTAGATCGCGCTGTCACCGTGCGGGTGGTACTTGGCCATCGTGTCACCACTGACACGGGCCGACTTCACGAACGGACGGTCGGGCCGGAAGCCCTGCTCGTCCATGTCCCAGATGATGCGGCGGTGCACGGGCTTCAAGCCGTCACGCACGTCGGGCAGCGCGCGGGCCATGATGACCGACATCGCGTAGTCGAGGAACGAGCGTTCCATCTCGTCCTGCAGCGCGACCGGCTGCACGGGGATGATCGGCTCCTCGGGGGTGCCGCCCTCTTCGGGCGTCGGGGGTGGTGTCTTCTTGCTGGCCATCAGATATCGAGGAACCTCACGTCCTTGGCGTTGGTCTGAATGAAGTGCTTGCGGCTCTCGACGTCGTCGCCCATGAGCACCCCCATCACCTCATCGGCCAGAGCCGCTTCTTCGACCGTCACCTGCAAGAGGGTGCGGGTGGCGTCGGACATGGTGGTGCTGCGCAGCTCCTCCCAGTCCATTTCTCCGAGCCCCTTCAAGCGTTGGAACTCCTTCTTGTGGTTCGGATGCTCCTCGAGGAACCGGCTCTTGGCCAGGTCGTCCTTGAGGTAGATCTTCTCCTTGCCGACCTCGGTGGACTACAACGGCGGTTGGGCGATGTACACGTAACCGGCCTCGACGAGCGGACGCATCTGACGGAAGAAGAACGTCAACAACAAGGTGCGGATGTGGCTTCCGTCGACATCGGCGTCGGCGAGGATGATGATCTTGTGGTAGCGGGCCTTGGCCGCGTCGAACTCGTCGCCCACGCCGCCACCGATGGCGGTGACGAGCGCGGTCACCTCGTTGTTCTTCAGCATCTTGTCGAGCCGCGCGCGTTCGACGTTCAGGATCTTGCCGCGGATCG
>JBJTFY010000047.1:0-6737 GCA_046093625.1 Actinomycetota bacterium | reverse complement strand
GCCGAAGTTGTTCTTCTTCGACCGCATCAAGTTGTTGCTGCTGCTGGCCGTCTACTTCCTCATCATCGTCTCGTACGAGCAGAGCCAGATCCCGCTGATGTCGTGGGCCGACGCCTTCCGCGATCAGGCGCGCGCCAAGTGGTGGCTGTGGATCGTGGTGGGGTTGGAGGTGCTGCGGCAGGTGCACTACCTGGTCTCGGAGCGCGTCAGCCGCTACCACACGTTCTGGCGCAAGCGGGTCTGGGATGCCTGGGAGCGCCTGATGTCGCGGATGAAGCCGTACACGCGCTTCCGTCTGGCACGTCTGGTCAAGCGCATCATCGTGATCTCGCTGCTCGGCCTGGTGCTGTCGTGGAAGTGGGGGCTGCCCTTCTTCCAGGCGCTCGCCGAGGCCCCCAGCCGCTGGTTCAACATCCTGTTCGTCGAGCGCCAGCAGGGCACGCCGCTCGCCATCAGCATCCTGTTGTCGGTCACGTTCAGCGCGTTCTACCTCATCTTCTTCTACGGCATCTTCTTCATCGGCGGCGTCGAGACGTTCAAGCCCGGCGAGATCAAGACCCGCTTCGCCGACATCTGGGGCCAGGACCACGTGGTGGCCCGCGTGCAGGAGAACCTCGACTTCCTCGAGAAGCCCCAGCAGATCGAGACCAAGGGCGGCTACGTGCCGAGCGGCATCCTGCTGTGGGGCCCGCCCGGCACCGGCAAGACGCTGATGGCCGAGGCCACCGCCGGCGAGACGGCCCGGCCCTATGTGTTCGTCGACCCGCAGGCGTTCGTGCAGACCTTCATGGGCGTGGCCCCGATGAAGATGAAGTGGCTGTACCGCAAACTGCGCAAGCTGGCCCTGCGCTACGGCGGCGTGGTGGTGTTCTTCGACGAGGCCGACGTGCTGGGCAGCCGCGGCATCACCAGCCCGGGCCAGTTCGACCAGTCGCAGAAGGAACAGATCGATTCGCTGCACTGGCTGTCGGCCGCCAGCCAGCACCTCATCCTCGACGGCATGCGCCCGCACGAACTCAGCACCCCGGCACCCCGGCGCACGCTGCGCGAGCGCATCATCATGGCCGGCATGGGCGGCGGCGGCATGGGCACCCTGCAGGCGTTGCTCACCGAGATGAACGGCCTGAACAAGCCGCGCGGGTTCTGGTCGCGGCGCATCCGGCAGTTCATGAGCATCCCGGCGAAGAAGCCGCCGAAGTTCCGCATCCTGCACATCTTCGCCACCAACCTGCCGAGCGCGCTCGACGCCGCGCTGCTGCGCCCGGGTCGCATCGACCGCATCTACAAGGTCGGCTACCCGATGAAGGAAGGCCGCAAGCGCACGTACGACGGCTACTTCGCGAAGGTGCGCCACACCCTCACCGACGACGACGTCGAGCGCCTGGCCGTGATGACGCCCTATAGCACGGGCGCCAGCATCAAGGACCTCGTCAACGAGGCACTGCTGGTGGCACTGCGCGACGGCCGCGAGATCGTGACGTGGAACGACGTCGTGCGCGCCCGCTACCTGCGCAAGGTCGGCGAGCACGAACACGTCGACTTCATCGAGCGCGAGCGCCACGCCATCGCCATCCACGAGGCTTGTCACGCCGTGGCGGCGTATCTGCGTCGCAAGGACCTCGTGATCGACTTCGTGAGTATCGAGCCGGGCGGTAGCTATCTCGGCATGGTGTCGAGCACCTTCGACGACGAAACGTTCCTGCGCTGGCGCAGCACCTACGAGATCGACATCATGGTCTCGCTCGCCTCACTCGCCGGCGAGCGCCTGTTCTTCGCCGGCGATTCGTCGTCGGGTGTCAGTGGCGACTTGCGCAACGCCACCACGGTGTCGGCGTGGATGGAGGGCATGTGGGGCATGGGCACCACGTTGTCGTCGGCACCGGCACTCAACAACAGTTTGGCCGGAGGGGTTCCGTCGGCCACCGGCATCAACGTCGATCGCGAGAACGCCAGCCTGCCCGGTCGCATCGAGAGCCGCCTCGGTCGCATCTACGACCAAGCGCGCGCCCTGCTCACCGAGCAACGAACGATGGTTCTGGCCATCGCCCACGCCCTCGAGACCCACAAGACCATCAGCGGCGAAGACGTGGCGGCCATCATGAACGGCACGGTCGGACCCAAGGTCGACGGTCGTCCCTACCACCGGCCCGATTTCGCCACGCTCGCCGAGCAGTATCACGCCGCGGCCCTCGAGGCGCATCGCACCGTCGACGACGTCGCGGCCGAGCTCCCGGTGTTGCCGCCGGTCGAGTGATCAGTTCGGCGAGTAGCGCACCATCTGCACGTCGCGGGCGAAGCCGTAAAGGGTGATGCCGGCGCGGATCGCCGTCTGCACCGCGAGGGCGGTGGGGGCACTCACCGAGACCACGGTGCCGATGCCCGCGGCCCAGGCTTTCTGAACCATTACGAAGCTGGCCCGACCCGAGACGAACAAGCCCGACCCGTGCGCGGGCAGACGACCCTCGAGCAACAGCGCGCCGACCACCTTGTCGACGGCATTGTGGCGACCCACGTCCTCGCGCACCAGTGACACCTCGCCCCGCTCGTCGAAGATCGCGGCGGCGTGGACGGCACCGGTGGTCTCGAACAACGGCTGCAGCGCGCGCACCGCGGTGGGAACGGCCACGACCACCGCGGGGTCGAACGAGACGAGGCGATCGGTCGGAAGAGGCGACAAGCGCGACGCCAACTCGTCGATGTTCTCGGTGCCGCACACCCCGCAACTCGACGACGTGGTGCCGAGACGGGGAGTCGGCATCGGCGCGCGTCCGCCGGTCTCGACGGTCACCACGTTGAAGTTGCTGTCCGACGCCGAACCGTTGGCGCAATATCGCACGGCGGTCACCGGCGCTCCGGCCAACAATCCGTCCCCATGACAGAAACCGACCGCCAACTCGTAGTCGTGACCCGGGGTGCGCATCGTCGTCGACACCACGTGTCCGTCGAGTTGGATCGTCATGGGCTCCTCGACCACCAGATCGTCGGGCACCCGACGCAAACGCACCTCACCGTCGACGGTGTCGACCTTCACGACCAGCACCTTGTCGCTGCGCTTGCGAGCCATGCACCCGAGGCTACGGTTCGCTCATGGTCGATGACGATCAGAGAGCGCGACGACGATCGGCGATGATCGCCGCGAGTTCTCTCGCTGCGGTGGCGGTTCTCCTCGTCGTCGTCTTGTTGTCGGTCGACGTGGGCGACACACCCGGACCCGACACTCTGGCGCCGACGACGATCCCGGTTGCCACCACGAGGGTTCCCGACACCGGGCCGGCGATCGATTACACCCCCACCGAACCCCAAACCACTCCGGCCAAGAACACCACGACCACGACGGTCACCGCGATCCCGCTCGACCAGAGCATCCTCGTCGCGTCGCCCACGGGAATCTCGACCGTCGTCGGCACGTCGAGCACCTCGATCGACTCGGGCTCGTGGGTCGTCGCACTGCGGCTGAGCGACGGCTCGCTCGTGGCCCAGTCGGTGTGGCCCGGTTACCAACAACCCGGTGACAGCACCATCTACCGAATCGCCGACGGTGTGGCCAGTCCGTTGATCACACCCTCGGACCCGAACAACGAATGGCTGCGACTTCATGACGTCGTCGTCGAGGGTGGCATCGACCGCATCTTGTATTCCAAGAAGAGCGGAGTCGGGTTCGACCAGGCGATCGAGGAACTCTTTCTCGTCGACGCGAACGGAACGAACGAGGTCGCTCTCGGTCTGATCGGCGACTGGGAAACCGGCCCCGATCGGTTGTCGATCGGCGGGGGATTCATCGCCGGAGAGACCTGGACCCAGATCGAACGGGCACCGCTGTTGCTCGATCGCGGAGGCAACCGCCTCGACGGCGGTCGCTTCGGACTGGCCCCGGGATACTCCGATTGCGCGGTCTGCCCCAAGGTGTTCACCGTCGACGAGACCGGATCGCGTCTCGCGTGGATCGAGGGCGATCTCGTGGTGGTGATCGCCACCGACACCGCTGCCCGCGTCGCCGAGTTCTCGCTCACCAATGGTCTCGGTGACCACGTCGATTCCCTCCAGTTGGGGCGCGACACCGTCATCGTCAACGCGTACGACCCGGCGACCGGAGCGCTGGGGCGGCCCTACCTGTACGGGTTCGACGGGACCTCCACTCAGTTGCCGGTCATCGGCTGGGCCTCGTACGACCGCTGAACGTCAGGCCGACGTGATCGCCCGGGCGAATCGATCGGCGGCACCGGGTCCGAGCGCCACGTACAGGGAGGGCTCGGTCATCTCGAGTTCCACGAGTACCGGTCCGTCGTCGGTGGGCAACAGGTCGACCCGCGCGTAGAGCGGCGGTCCGAACCGACGCGTCACCCAAGCGACCAAGGCGTCACCGAGCGCGCGTTGTTCGGCGCTGGCGACCCGGGCCTCGATGCGCTCCTCGGCGTAGAGACCGCCCTCCATGTTCTTCGCCGCAGCGAGTAGTGGACCCTTGGCGAACGCATGGCTGTACTCACCGTTCAGGTACACGAGTCCGGTCTCGTCGTCGACGTCGACTCGCGCCATGTACGGCTGCAACATCACGGAACGGCCACCGGCCAACAAGGTGTCGATCTGACGCATCGCGTCGTCGACCCGCCCGTGTCGCTCGGTGTCGTTGCTGCCGGCGCTGACGCACGGCTTGACCACCACGTCGCCCGACGCCAGCAGGTGCTCGACCGCCGACCGGGCGTCGTCTCCGACCTCGACGTAGGTGGTGGGCACCACCGCGAAGCCGGCCCGGGCGATCTCGGCGAGGTAGTGCTTGTCGGTGTTCCACTCGACGATGTCGATTCCGTTCGACAGTCTCGTGAGCGCGGCCACGCGCCGGGCCCACGACAGGAACTCGTCGACGCGCCGGTGGTAGTCCCACGTGCTGCGCAGCACGGCCCGGTCGAACGACGACCAGTCGGCTGCGGGATCGTCCCACGACACCACGGTCGCGTCGACCCCGATGGCCAGCAGCGCGCGGCGCACCTCGTCCATGTCGTAGTCGATGTCGCGGGCCTCGTCGCACGACACCAACGCCACGCGCCGGACCCCGGACGTGACGGGGCCCCGGGTTTCCCCGGGGCCCACGTTCGTGTTCATGTCGAGGAGGACTTCGATCAGACGATCAGAAGTCTTCCATTCCGCCGCCGGGCATCGCCGGGGCGTCCTTCTCGGGCTTGTCGGCGACGACGGCCTCGGTGGTGAGGAACAGCGCGGCGATCGACGCCGCGTTCTGCAGCGCCGAACGGGTGACCTTGGCGGCGTCGATGACACCGAGCTTCACCATGTCGACGTACTCGCCGGTGGCGGCGTTCAGGCCCTCGGAACCCTTCAGGTTGCGCACCTTCTCGACCACGACGCCGCCTTCCATGCCGGCGTTCTCGGCGATCTGCTTCAACGGAGCCTCGAGCGCCTTGGCGACCATGCGCGCACCAGTGGCCTCGTCGCCCGAGAGGGACTCGCTGGCCTTGAGCACGTCGGCCTGAGCGCGCAGCAACGCGACTCCGCCTCCGGGAACGACACCCTCCTCGATGGCGGCCTTGGTGGTGCTGACGGCGTCCTCGATGCGGTGCTTCTTCTCCTTCAGCTCCACCTCGGTGGCGGCGCCGACCTTGAGAACCGCGACACCGCCGGACAACTTGGCCAGACGCTCTTGCAGCTTCTCGCGGTCGTAATCGCTGTCGGTGTTGTCGATCTCGGCCTTGATCTGGTTGATACGACCCTTGATGTCGTCGTCATCGCCCGAGCCCTCGACCACGGTGGTCTCGTCCTTGGTGATGATGATCTTCTTGGCCCGACCGAGCAGATCGAGGGTGGCGTTCTCGAGCTTGAGACCGACCTCTTCGCTGATGACCTGGCCGCCGGTGAGGATGGCGAGGTCCTGCAACATGGCCTTGCGGCGCTCGCCGAAGCCCGGAGCCTTGACGGCCACCGACTTGAACGTGCCACGGATCTTGTTGACCACCAGGGTGGCCAGCGCCTCGCCGTCGACGTCCTCGGCGATGATGACGAGCGGGCGACCGCTCTGCATCACCTTTTCGAGCACGGGCAACATGTCGCGCACGGTCGAGATCTTGGACGACACGAGCAGGATGTACGGGTCGTCGAGGACGGCCTCCATGCGCTCGGGGTCGGTCACGAAGTAGGGCGAGATGTACCCCTTGTCGAAGCGCATGCCCTCGACGAGGTCCATCTCCATGCCGAAGGTCTGGCTCTCTTCGACGGTGATGACGCCGTCCTTGCCCACCTTGTCGATGGCATCGGAGATCATGGTGCCGATCTCGGTGTCGGCCGCCGAGATCGAGGCGACCTGGGCGATCTGCTCCTTGTTGTCGACTTCCTTGGCGAGCGCCTTGATCGAGGCGATCGCGGCGGCCACGGCGGCCTCGATGCCCTTCTTGAGGCTCATCGGGTTGGCGCCGGCGGCCACGTTGCGCAGTCCTTCGCGCACCATCGCCCAGGCGAGCACGGTGGCCGTGGTGGTGCCGTCACCAGCGACGTCGTCGGTCTTCTTGGCGACTTCCTTCACCAGCTCGGCGCCGATCTTCTCGTAGGGATCCTCGAGATCGATCTCCTTGGCGATCGAGACGCCGTCGTTGGTGATGGTGGGGGCGCCCCACTTCTTCTCGAGGACGACGTTGCGACCCTTGGGTCCGAGCGTGACGCGCACGGCGTCGGCGAGCTTGTTCATGCCCGCTTCCAGACCACGGCGGGCCTGCTCATCGAATGCAATCATCTTG
>JBJTFY010000046.1:0-4825 GCA_046093625.1 Actinomycetota bacterium | reverse complement strand
GTCTGACGACGCTGCCCATCCGCTGGACCGTACGGTCCGACCGCGACGCCTAGTCTGTGGCCGTGCGCACCACCATCGTCACCGGCGCCGCGTCGGGCATCGGTCTGGCCACCGTCGAGGCTCTCGTGGCCACCGGCGGAGCCGTCGTGGCGGTCGACCGACCCGGATGCGATCCGACCGCGCTCGAGGGGCGCGCCAACGTGCGGGTCGTCATCGGGGATGTCACCGACGACCACACCAACCGGCGGGCGGTCGAAACGGCGGTCGGTGAGTTCGGCGGTCTCGACGCCTTGGTCTGCAGCGCCGGTATGCCGTGCAGCGGCGACATCGTGACGATGCCGATCGAACAGTTCGACCAGGTGATCGAGGTGAACGTGCGCGCGGTTCTGTTGGGTATCCGAGCCGCGGTGCCCGCGCTGCGCGAGCGGGGTGGTGGGCGCGTCGTCGCGGTCTCGTCCACTTCCGGCATCGCCGCCGATCCCAACATGTGGCCGTACAACACGTCGAAGGCGGCGGTGATCAACCTGTGTCGTGGTGCGGCGCTCGATCTGGCCGCCGACGCCATCACCGTGAACGTGGTGTGCCCCGGCCCGACCGAGACCGGAATGACCGCGGGCATCAAGTCGGCACCGGCGATCTACGAGGGATTGCGTCGGGCCGTGCCGATGCAACGGTGGGGGAGGGCCTCCGAGGTCGCCGCGGCCATCGCGTTCCTCGTCTCGGCTGAGGCGAGTTTCATCACCGGGGCCGTCGTGCCGGTGGACGGTGGCATCACCGCCAACACCGGCCAATTCATGCCGCGCGAGAAATCCTGACCACGTAACGAACGACTCACACTGGAGGAAGCAATGGCCGAACATCCCGAGAACTACGAGGACGTCACCGTCTACGGATTGGACGAGGACATGGAGGAGAAGTTGTTGCTCGCGCACAACGAGTGCACCTTCATCTGGTCGAACAAGGAAGGCTGGCCCGTCGGAGTGATCATGTCGTACGTCTGGCGCAAGGGGTCGTTCTGGTTGACGGCGTCGAGTCAGCGGGCCCGCATCGCCGCCGTTCGCCGTGATCCTCGGGTGTGTGTGGTGGTGACCTCCACCGGCTCGTCGTTGCCGCGCAACAAGGCGATCACGTGGAAGGGAACCTGCACCCTCCACGACGACGACGCCACCAAGGCCTGGTTCTACCCCGAACTGGCCGAAGCGATCATGGGCTCCGATGTCGCGCGTCGCGACACCTTCGCCAAGTTCCTCGATTCGCCCCGTCGCGTGATCCTCGAGGTCACTCCGACCCAGCGCATCGGCTACGACGGGGCCAAGATGGGCAAGGCGACCGCCGAATGGATGGCGGCCCAGGCCAAGAACGCCTGACCGCTGCGAAGGAGAATGACATGTCCATGAAACTCGGATTGTCCGCCGACGAGGTGTTGACCACCACGCGCTCGGTTCGTAAGCGCCTCGATCTGACCCGCCCGGTCGAGCGCGAGGTTCTGATGGAGTGTGTCGAGATCGCGCACCAGGCGCCCACCGGTTCGAACATGCAGGGCTGGCGTTGGTTGTTCGTCGAGGATCAGGCGAAGAAGACCGCTCTGGCCGAGATGTACCGCGCCAACTACTACCCCTACGTCAACGACCCCAACCGACCCAAGCGCGACGCGCAGGGTGAGCGCATCGTGGATTCGTCGACGCACCTCGCCAACGTCCTCGATCAGGTGCCGGTTCTGATGATCCCGCTCATCGCCGGCCGACTCGATGCCGGCACACCGACTTTCGGGCAGGCGTCGGCATGGGGTTCGCTGTTGCCGGCGGTCTGGAGCTTCATGTTGGCGCTCCGCGAGCGGGGTCTCGGTTCGGCCTGGACCACCCTGCATCTGCCGAACGAGAAGGAAGCGGCCGAGCTGTTGGGGATCCCGTTCGACAAGTACACCCAGGCGGGCCTGTTCCCGATCGCGTACACCGTCGGCACGGAGTTCAAGTTGGCGTCGCGCGTGCCGGCGGAACGGTTCGTCCGCTGGGACTCCTGGACCTGACCCCCCCAAGTCAAAAATGCGACAGTTTGTCGCTTTGTGAACACCCCACATGTACACAAAGCGACAAACTGTCGCACTTTGGTTTTGGGGTTAGGGGGTGGGGGCGGACCAGAAGACGGCGTTGCGGATGATCCGTCGGAACGTGGGGTCCGCATAGGTCGTCGGACCGTCACCGAACTGCAGATACGCCAGCGCCGAATTCCCCACGCGCTTCACCCACGCCACCAGATCGCTCCCCGCGGGGTGCGTCCAGCCGTCGTTGCTGTTGCGCCGACCGCGAATCGCCTGATCGGCCGAATAGAACCGTGACGGATCGTCCACCGGGAACGTGGTGCGCATGATCGGCACCACGTCTTCCTCGAACACCGGGAAGCAGTACAGCTCGTCGGTGAGCACGAATGAATCCCCGAGCCCCGCACAGATCGGGTGCTCGGGAGCCAGTACCTCGACGGTGTGCTCGACGTCGAAGACGTATCCCGAATCCGGGTAGTCGACGCCCCGCAAACTGCCGGCGCGATAATGGAAGCGCCCACCGACCAATTCGGCGAAGCCCTCCCACGCCGGCCAACTGGCCACGGCGTGGTGCATGAAGACCAGGCCGACCCCGCGTTCGCACAGTTCCGTGAACACGCGGCGCTGGTCCTCCGAGGGCATCGGTGTCTCGAGCGGGGCATTGACGTCACGGGTGAATGCGAGTCCGGGCATGTCGTAGAAAACGATCACGTCCGGAGGATCGACATCGGGAACCGACGGAGCGCTCACTGCGGTCCAGGTCACGTCCTCGCAGTCGGCCAACCAGTCGAAGACCGCGAAGAAGTCGGCGGCCACGAAGGGATGACCCCCGGTGACGACGTGCAAGCGCAAGGTCATCGGGTCAACCGCGACCGACGAAGGCCCACTCGCCCTTGACCGCGTCCTCGTTCGCGAGACGGACGTCGAGGATCGCCCGCCCGCGCAGGTGCAGCTCGAGGTGACCCACGGCGAAGACCCGCTCGAGGGCCGTCGAGAGGCATTCACCGGCACGGCCGTACGAGTCGCTCACGGCGTCGAGGTCGAGAGTGTCGTTGTCGCCCGCGTCGTAGTCGGCCAGCGCCGCGTCGATGGCGGTCGTGCTGCCGATCGTGGTCGCGACGTCACGGGCGTACGCGACCATGGCGGCGGACTCCGAGCGCATCCAGGCGATCTCGTGGGCGGCGCGGGAGGCGCAATTGCGCAGCACGTTCTCGAGCATCTGGATGGCGACTTTCACCGTGGGATCGCTCACCGCGGGGTCGATCGTCTCCAACAACTCGCGCCGGCAGTCGAGCAGGACCTGTTCGGTGGTGGGCTTGGACAACATGATGGCTCCTGTTCGGGCGGTGGGATTCAGGCGGTGGGGGCGACGCAGCCGCCCATGAAGTTGGCGTGTCCGACGGTGAGGGCGTTCAGCGTGTAGGTGGTCATGATCCCCGCGTTGAGTCCCTTGGCCATGGCCCCGGCCCCGGCCAGGATCTGGGCGTACACCGAGATGGCGGCCAGCGACGAGAAGTAGCCGAGCGTGGCCAGGTTGATGGTGTCCTCGCCGAACCCGGTCCGATCGCGATACCGAGCGAGGAACGCGAGCGGATCCTGCATGATGAGGCTCGGGCCGGAGGAAGCCGAATAGACCGCGTAGTAACCGAGGTCCTCGCGCGGGTCGCCGATGTGGGTGAGTTCCCAGTCGATCACCTGATGGCTTCCGTCGGACCCGACCATGATGTTGGCGGGCTGGAAGTCGCTGTGGACGATTCGAAGGGGCAACGGCGCCGGCTTGTTGGCGTCGAGCCACTCGGCGACGTACCGCAGGAAGGGGTTCGACTCGACGTGGGCCCGGTCCGCCTGTCGAAAACGATCGATCAGGCCGCTGATGTAGGTGGCCCAGTCGCTCGGTCGCGCGATCGCGTCGCCCACGTCGGCCGGGTCGATCGAATGAACCCGGGCCATCGTGTCGACGAGGTCGAACGTGTGGCGGCCGTAGACCCCGGGTTCGCACTCGTTCAGGAACGACTGCAGCGAGCGTCCGTCGACGAAGTCGAGCACGATGCACTTGGTGCCGAGCTCCTCGCCGGTCGCGTCGAAGTAGCGGGCCTTGGGCATCGGGATGCTCTCGGCGCGTCCGAGCGCGCTGAGAAGAGCCCACTCCGTCGCGCGGTCGGTCTCCATCATCGCTTTGCCCGGAGGCGGGTCGCCGCGCAGCACGAGTTGCTCGACCGAACCGTCCTCCCAGCGCACGGTGGCCTTGGCCATCAGTCGGCTGTAGCCACCGGTCATCGGCTCGTACGCGGTGACGGTCGCCCCACGTCCCGAGTGACGACCGAGAAAGGTCGCGAGCTTGTCCGGCATGACGTTCGGATCGATCATTGTTCCCCCTGCTTCATCGTGTGTTGCGTCGTCGTCGCGCGGTCGATCAGGACTTCGGTCGCGGTGCCGCGGACACCCGGTGATTGACCACCTGGGGGCCGCCGACCCAACCGCACAATTGCGGGTCACACTCGCGGATCTCGCCTTCCATGTACTGACCGTTCACCCGGAACAGACCCCACTTGCCGTCCTTGGAGACCCGGATGTTGCCGTTGCCGTCCTGTTCGTAGAGAGCCTTGGTGAAGGGGTGCACGATGCCGAGCATCACTTCACCCCCCGTCGACCCTCGTCGATGAAGTCACCGAGCCGTTGGTGAATCCAGCGCACCTTCGACTCCTGGTAGTTGGCCAGGGTCACGCCCGGCTTGCGGGTGGTCTCCAGCCCGAGTTGCACCTTCGACATGTTGAACACGTCCTGTTC
>JBJTFY010000045.1:0-6587 GCA_046093625.1 Actinomycetota bacterium | reverse complement strand
GTCCACTGGGAAACCGGAATTCCCTCCGTCTATCCGATTCCGAGCGAGAACCCGCTCACGGGTGAACCCGTCGACATGGTCTCGGCGTACGAGCAACTTCCGTGCGCGCTACTCCGACACGACGGAGCCGTCGTACTCACGACCGATTCGTTTCTCGTGGTCGATTCGGGACTGCTCGATTCCGAGGTCACCGCCGGCCGGTTGACCCGTCAGCGAACCGACGGGGTCGACGTCTACCTCCCGACCGACCTCGCCTGCGACTGACGGGTCCGTCCCGACCGGACCGCCACCCGCCGAACCGTCACGACGGCCACGATGATGACGATGGGATCGATCATCGTGCGAAACCGGGCTTGCTCGCCCATCTCACCCACGGCTCCGACGAGAGTGGTGTACCAGGCGAGGAACGAAACGAGTCCGATGATCGGCCCCAGAGTCCCCAAACCTCGTCGAACCCGTCGACTGGCGAGGGCGAGGCCGCACATCAACACCACGACGTGAAAACCGACGTTCACCACGCCGACTTTCATCCGGATACCCGTCGTGTTCGGACCGTAGATCTGCGTTCCCCATGACGACGTCGAGAGCTCGGTTCCCACGTCGAGTCGTGCGATGGAATAGACGGAGTCCAATCCTCGCATGACGATCGACCCGCTCCTCTGGGGCGCCGTGGAAATGGCCATCGAAGCACGAAGTGACCACACTCGACCTTCCACCCAGACCCTCGGGTGCGACCGGGCCACGGTCATGGCATTCTCGTACGCCTCGTCGTAAACGGGGAGAAAACACTCGTAGTTGAAATTCGGAATCTCAGCGTCGACTCGGGCCGCCTCCGCGAGCGACGGATGCCCGCTCTCTACCGAGCATGGTTCCACCAGATCGCGGTACGTCTCGTACGAAGCGAAGGTCTGCTCCGACGCGATCGGATCGAGTTCTCCGACCGAGACCATTCGATCGAGTTCTGCTTTGGGCAGGATCGGAAGCACCGCACGCTCCAAAGTCATCCCGAACCAACTCGACATGGTCGCGCGATCGAACAGGATCTCGTTCTTCGTCATCCAACCTCCCGCGACCACGATGGGAATGACGAATGCCATGACGACCGAACGTGCCGACACTCGCCCCCGGGCGCCATGAGCAATGATCGCCACGATGACGAGAGCCCAGACCGGGTGATACAGAGACCTCGTCATGATCACCGCGGTCGCGATCGCCGATCCGAGCACAAGCCAGCGGTCGGCCCGCTCCGGACGACGAGCCCGCACCGCGATCAGGACGAGCGCGGTCAGGAGAACCCCCACCGGCAGCTCGTAGGTCGGCTCGAATGCGCCGCGCAGTATCTCCGGATTCGAGTACACCGCGACCGCCACGCCGACCGACCAGCGACGAGAGAGTCCCAGGTCTCGCGCGAGGATCGCCGCGAGGCCGACTCCGGTGAGTCCGAACACGAGCATCACGAGTTGCAGCGAAACGGCGATCGGAAACGGGGTTGCCCACCCGACGAGACCGAGCAACAGATTCCAGAACGGGGGCTGGATGTGGAGGTTCCAGACGCTGACCAACGGGTCGGCGGAGAGCGTTTCCCACGGGATCAGTTGCCATCCGTACCGGAGGTAACCCGAGTCGAAGCCGTGGCCGGTGAACGCCACTACGAGGTAGCCGATCAACCACAACGAGGCGGCCGGCACGGCCACGCCCGCGCGCGCCCGAGTCACGACACGACCGAAAGGTTCGCGAAGCTTCATCGCTCCATGGCCTCCCGCACCGCTCCATCGATGAAGTCGACGAGTTCCGGTGCGTGATTCAAATCAATGTGGGCTCCGTCGGGCCGCATCCGCGGCTCGAATTGCCCACCTTCGTGAGCCGCGACCTCCACTGCGAACTCGACCACCGTCACGCGCGGGTCACGGCTGGCGTATTCACGTATCAGTTCGTTGTAACGAGTGGTCCGCGCCGGATCGGACTCGGCGAACGGAGGCTGGCCGGTTTGACCCGCGACGTACGGGGGGTTCACGTCGGGCACGGTGAACCACAGGATGGGGGCGTTCCCGGATGAATCGGCGGGTGCGAGGGAGTCGACGAAACGCCCGAACTCGTCGAGCAACCACGCGTCGTACCGCGGTTCCCCGATGTGCGACCAGTCGTCGTCACCCGGCAGCACACGGTCACTCAAGTCGGCCGTGCCACCCACGATCACCGTCACATTGGGTCGGAACCGCGCGGCGATGTCCGGAAGCACGTCGCGCCACGGCGTGCACCCGGGACGCTCCGGAACGTCGATCCCCAGATAACGAATACGGGTGTTCTCACCGATCCCACAACCCACGCCGGCCACCGGAACGATTTCCACTCCGTTTGCCAACTCCCAACCGTCGAGGCCGGCCGCCAGCACCCACGCCTGGGAGTCCCCGACCATGAGCAGGCGGGCGGGCAGACCGGGGTCGACGCTCGAGCGTTCGGGGGCGTCGTCGGGAAGTTGGGGCAGGTCGGCCAATGTCGCCTGCTGCAACTGCAGGGCCTCCTGGTTCAGCGAAGTGAGAACGTTCGCCGATCGTGCGGCACGACGATCGTCGCCGACGAACGCCACCGCGACCCCGACGATCGCCATGACGGCGAGCCATGCGTACAACTTCCGCCCGGCCCACAGGCGTCGTTGTCGCACGGGATTCTCCAGCCCGTAATAGATCGCGCAGACGACGACCAAGGTCGTTCCCGCCTTGATCACGAACATCCAGAAATGATCGACGGTGGTCCAGTCGGTGAAGGGCACGCGCAACCGCGGTAGTCCCGGGTCGATGTCGCGCGACTCCCAGAACATGAACACCGGCCAGTGCACGAGGTAGACGGTGTACGTCACCTGACCCAGCCACGTCAGGGGTCGCCACGACAGCAACCGGTTCATTCCCCCGTTCGTGTGGGCGAAGGCGATGATGGTCAACGTGAGGAGCCCGTTGGCGAACACGATGATCGGGAAGAAGTGGGCCCCGAATCGGTTCCACGCCCCGAAGGTGAACCACACCACGTACGCCCCGACGATCAAGGGCCAGCCGGTCGCGCGGATCAGCGGGGAACCGAGACGCTCGGTGATACGCGGTACCCGCGACCACGTCGACCAGAGGACCGCGAGGGCCGCACCCATCAGGAACTCGCCGACGCGCACCTCGGTCGCGTAGTACGCACACGAGCGCCCCGTGCAGCGCGCGGCAAGTCCGGGCAACTCGCTCCAGAGCGGCGGATGCCCCTCGTAGTAGGCACCGAGGGCCACGGCGACGAGGGCCAGCGACGCCAACGTCGCGAACAGGATCCATGCGGCGCGCCGAGTACGACCCCACTTGAGCACGAGCAGCACGAGGACGGGGAACACCAGGTACACCTGCTCCTCGAGGGACAGACTCCAG
Organism: Actinomycetota bacterium; assembly: GCA_046093625.1. Lineage (GTDB taxonomy): Bacteria > Actinomycetota > Acidimicrobiia > Acidimicrobiales > Ilumatobacteraceae > Casp-actino8. Next base: position 3,189 of record JBJTFY010000045.1, on the reverse strand, counting down.
AGGTGTTGCACCGGATTTCCGAGTCCGAAAAGACTGGCGTAGTCCTTCCCCGCGGCCTGCAGGAACACGTTCTCGTAGTACGCGAGACCGCTGAACCATTCCCACGGCCCGAGGTACAGGCCCGAGCCGGCGAAGAGCGTCCACACCACGACCACCCCGAGCAGGACGGCGAACGACGCCGGGAACAGTCGTCGTACGCGACGGTCGTAGAAGGTGCGCAACGAGATCGTCCCGGAACGGTTCCACTCGGCGACCATCAGGCGCGTGATGAGGAACCCCGACAGGGTGAAGAACATCGACACGGTGAGTTCGCCACCGGTCATCCAGGTCACGCTGTGGTGATAGAGCAGCACGATCGTGACCGCGAGGCCACGAACACCGTCGAGCGCCGGCAAGTGGCCCGTACCGCGGGCCGGAGTGCTCGTCGCCGCGCCGCTCATCAGCGATCAGGCTAGTTGTGGTCGCCCGACGGCACCGGCGATTCGTGCCAGACTTCGACGGTGGGGGCGGTCGGGAATTCCGGGGACGGTGCATTCGACGAGGCGACGTTGGAGTCGGTTCAACGGCGCATTCTCTGGCTCGCCACGCGCATGATCGACCACGCCAACCACGGTCGACCACCGGGCGAGATCAAGGTCGGCGGCCATCAAGCCTCGTCGGCGTCGATGGTGAGCATCATGACCGCGCTGTGGTTCGGACACCTCTCGGGTGCGGACAAGGTCGCAGTGAAGCCCCACTCCTCGCCGGTGTACCACGCGATCAAGTATCTGACCGGGGAACTGGACCGTTCGTACCTCACCCGACTGCGCGAACTCGGGGGTCTGCAGGCGTATCCGAGTCGAACCAAGGATCCCGACGTCGCGGATTTCTCGACCGGGTCGGTGGGTCTCGGGGTCGTCGCACCACTCTTCGCCGCGGCGGCGCGGCGCTACGTCGAATCACATTTCGGACCCGGCGGTCCGACGGGGGCGCGCTTCATCGCCCTCGCCGGTGACGCCGAACTCGACGAGGGCAACATCTGGGAGGCGATCACCGACCCCGCGCTGCGTGGCCTCGGCAACGTGATGTGGGTCGTCGACACGAATCGCCAGAGCCTCGATCGCGTTATCCCCGGCCAGAAGATCAAGAAGTTGATGGAGTTCTTCGAGGGCGCGGGCTGGCACGTGGTCGAGGCCAAGTACGGACACCTCCTCCAGGGCGCGTTCGAGCGACCCGGAGGCTCGGCCCTGCGCGATCACATCGACCAAATGTCGAACGAGGAGTACCAGTCGTTGTTCGCCCACTCGGGAGCCGAATTACGTCGGCGGTTCCTCACCGGAGCCGACGACGATCTGCGCGAGTTCCTCGACGCATGGAGCGACGACGAACTCCGACCGCTGGTGCAGAATCTCGGAGGCCACGATCTGGGTCGCCTCGTGGAGTGCTACCGCGAATGCGACGCGGTGACCGACCGACCGAGCGTGGTGTTCGCCTACACGGTGAAAGGCTGGGGGCTCCCGATCGCCGGTGACCCGTTGAACCACGCCGCCTTGCTGAGCGCCGAACAGATCGACGCCCTACGAACGTCGCTGTCCCTCTCGGTCGACACGGAATGGGATCGGTTCGACCCCGACTCGGCCGAGGGTCGACTGTGCGCGTCGATCGGCGGCGAACTGAACAACGTCGCGCCTGCCCCGCGTCCGCAACTTCCGGTTCCCCCGTCGGTCGCCGGTGTGATCGGCAGCAAACCGATCAGCACCCAGGAGATCTTCGGCCGCCTGCTCGTTCGACTCGGTGAGATTCCCGAACTTCTCGAGCGCATGGTCACCACGTCTCCCGACGTCAGCGTGAGCACGAACCTCGGTGGCTGGATCAACAAGGTCGGGGTCTTCGATCCCGACGAACCGCAGGACTTCTTGGGCGACGGTCGGCTCCTGCGTTGGAAGCAGACGACCGCCGGACACCACATCGAACTCGGCATCAGCGAGATGAACCTCTTCTTGATGTTGCACGCTCTCGGCCTCGGCCACGAACTGCACGACCGACACCTGGTCCCGATCGGCACCGTGTACGACCCGTTCGTGTGTCGCGGCCTCGACGCGCTCGTGTACGCGCTCTACAACGGCGCCCGATTCGTGATGATCGGAACCCCCGCCGGCATCACCCTGGCCCCCGAAGGTGGCGCCCACCAGAGCTCGATCACCCCGTCCATCGGCCTCGAGTTGCCCGGCCTCGACTATGCCGAGCCGGCCTTCGCCCGGGCGCTCGATTGGCTGTTGTGCGATGGCATCGACCGCCTCTCGTCGATCGACGGACGGAGTCTCTACCTCCGACTCTCCACCCGCCCGATCGAACAGACTGCGTTCGAGATGGCCGAGGAACGCATCGGATCGGAGTCGTTGCGCCTCCAGGTGTTGAGCGGCGGCTACCGCCTGCGCGAGCCGGTCGGTTCCGCCGACGTGGTCATCGCGACGTGCGGACCGGTGGTGCCGGAGGTGTTGCGGGCGGCCGATCTCCTCCAAGCCGAGGGGGTGTCGGCTCTGGTGCTCGATCTCACGAGCTCCGATCGCCTCTATCGCGCGTGGCGTTCGGGCTTGCGCGAGGCCACGCGTTCGGCGACCGCGGGCGGCCACGACCACCACCTCGCGTCGTTGATCGCACCCGGCGAACGTCGGCTCCCCATCGTCACCGTGCACGACGCCGCGAGTCACCACCTCGCCTGGCTGGGCGGGGTTTTCGGGGCGCGCGTCGTACCGGTGGGCGTCGACTCATTCGGACAGTCGGGCTCGATCACCGATCTCTATGGTCTCTTCGACCTGCAGCCCGAGCAGATCGTCAACGCCGCACTGCTCGCGATCAGTTGACCCCGCTCACTCGACCAAGCGCAGGCCGCTGGGGGCGATCGAGGGTTCGGCATGGGGAAGGTCGACCACGAACTCGGTGCGGTGCGCGGGAAAGACGTGCTCGCTCAGCAGCACGGCACGGCCCGAGGTGTCGGTGGTGACACGGGTGCAGCGCAGCACCGGCGAGCCCACCGGCACACCGAGCAGTCGCGCGTCGTCATTCGCCGCCGCATCGGCGCCGATCGTCTGGGTCGCCCCTTTCAACGGCACGTCGAGGAGCTCGTAGAACGGGGACCGCTCGACATCGGCTCGACTGAGGTGTTCGCCGAGGTCGGCGCGACACCACACCGTCACCAGCGCGAAGGGC
>JBJTFY010000044.1:0-2127 GCA_046093625.1 Actinomycetota bacterium | reverse complement strand
TCTCTCCGACCTGGCCGCCGAGCATTCCGCCCTCGATGCGGTCCTCGCTGACCTGTCGCCCCACGATTGGGTGCGTCCGACACCATCAGCCGGCTGGTCGGTCGCCGATCAGATCAGCCATCTTCAGTTCTTCGACGAGCGTGCGGTGATGGCCTTGGTCGACCCCGAGGGTTTCGTGGCCGACCGTGACGCATTGATCGCCGCCGCACCTCACGACGGGTCGGTCGACCTCGGACGCCGCGTCGACCATCGCGAATTGCTCGATCGGTGGCGTCGATCGAGTGCCGCTCTACGCGCGGTGACGATCGACGACGCCGTGCGCGTCCAGTGGTACGGGCCGGCCATGTCGGTCGCATCCTTCGTGACCGCCCGACTGATGGAGTGTTGGACGCACGGCCACGACGTGTGCACGGCGGTCGGCCGCGATCCGATCGTGACGGCGCGCCTGCGGCACGTGGCCCACATCGGGGTGACGGCGCGACCCTTCAGCCTTGCCATCAACGGACTGGCGCCCGACACCACCCCCATCCGGGTCGAACTCGTGGCGCCCGACGGCTCGCGTTGGAGCTGGGGTCCGGCCGACGCGACCGATCGGGTGTCCGGCGACGCGCTCGACTTCTGTCTCGTCGTGACGCAACGTCGTCGTCCGGAGGAGTCGGGGCTCGGCGTGGTCGGCGATTCGGCTCGGACGTGGATCGACGTCGCCCAAGCCTTTGCGGGTCCACCGCGGCGCCGCCCCTGAGAACCCCGCGGAGCCGGAACGTTCAGAGGTCGGACAGCTTGGTGAAGACTTCCCCGGCCGCCCGACCGAAGCGTGCGCCGAGCTGACTCGCCCGCTCGCGCAGGCGTCCGGCGAAGCGTTCGAGTTCGGCGGGGTCGACGGCTTTCATCGTGCTCTCGAACTGCGACGCGTGGGCCATGAGGGCGTCGATCTTGGTCTCGAGATGATCGGACACGTCCTCTCCGTGGTTCGGCTCGTCGGCCTCCCACAGCAAGAGATGGCGCGGTCGGTGATGCGGAATCCCGTGTTCGCGGAAAAAGTGCGGGTCGCGGGCCGCGACGATCGCGTCGCAGGTGAGGAATCCGGCGTGACGGTGATCGGGGTGCAGGCGGTGACGCTTCCAGGGATCGTGGCCCAACACGACGTCGGGACGAACGACACGGATGTGACGCGCGATCGCACTGCGCAGCGCCACCGATTCCTCGAGTTCGCCGTCGACTTGATCGAGGAACGTCACCGGATCCGTGCCTCCGAGTCGGCGGGCCGCCTCGGCCTGTTCGCGCCGACGGGTGGCGACCAACGCGGTGATGTCGGCGTCGGGGTTCCAGGTGCCCTTCGAGCCGTCGGTGATCACCAGGTGATGGATGCGGCACCCGGCGGCCGCCCACTTGGCCAGAGTGCCGCCACAACCGAACTCGATGTCGTCGGGGTGGGCCCCGATGGCCAGAGCCACGTCGGGCACCGCGAGGTCGACCGAGTCGATCGTTCGTGGCGACGCGATCGCCGGTTGTCCGGGTTCGTTCGCCGACACGCTCATGTCGCCCGCTCCTCGGCGAGGGCGCGACCGAGGTGGGTGGCGACGAAGTCGACCACGCGCGGATCGGTGAGATCGTCGGCCGTGTCAAGGTCGAGATTCAACCGGGGGTGCTCGACGACGGTGACGCGCGCCTCCAACCGTCGAGCCAGTTCGTGATGTGCGGCGAAGGATCCGGGTCCGTACGCGAAGACCCAGGCGTCGATCAGTCCCGCTCCGACGATGAGCACGTTCGTGCCGTCGCCGTGGCGATCGGGACCGATGACCACGTCGCGATCGGCGAGGTCGGATTCTTCGGCCAAGGTCATCAGATCGCCGCCGAACGGCAGATCGGCGTGGGCGATCATCGTCGCCGCGGTGGCGTCGATCGCCCGCACGATCGGGGTCGCCTCGGTCAAGGCCGGGTTCAGCCCGCGGGCCGAGACCATGATCGGCGTCGCACCGAGTTGAAGGCCGAAGTCCGCCGTGTCGGGATCGTCGCACACCACGAACGCCCGCAGACCGCAGGTCAGAACCGAAGTGGCGCAGGCACGCGCCAGCACGACGCGCTCGGGCGTCGACAACACCACCGCCAAGCGGCTCTTGGCTTCAT
>JBJTFY010000043.1:0-3231 GCA_046093625.1 Actinomycetota bacterium | reverse complement strand
CGCCTGTCCGCCGACGGGGCGCACGTCGTCGTGAACGACGTCGACGAGGCCGGGGCCGGTGCGGTGGCCAGCGAGGTGGGCGGCGAGGCTGCGGTCTTCGACGTGACCGATTCGGCGGATTTCGACGCGGCCGTCGATCGTGTGGTGGCCCACCACGGTCGCCTCGACGTGATGATCAACAACGCCGGCATCGCTCCCCCGCGCGACGAGGCCCGCAACGCGACGAACATCGAGAACCAGATGAAGCGGATGGAGGGGCGATTCGACGAAATGGTTCCCCCCGACCACACCGTCGGAATGTCCGACGCGAACTGGGACCGCATGATCCGGGTGCACCTCTACGGAGCGTTCAACGGCACCCGTGCCGCGTTGCGACACATGACCCCGCGTCGCAGCGGTTCGATCATCAACATCTCGTCGATCCTCGGACTGCGTCCGGCGGCCGGTGCGCCCCACTACAGCGCGGCCAAGGCGGGCATCATCGCCCTCACCAAGTCGACCGCCCAGGAAGTGGCGCCGTTCGGTGTGCGGGTCAACGCGGTGTGTCCCGGTTGGGTCGACACGCCGCTGCTCGCACCTTTCGACGAGATGACCCGCGCGGCCATCATCATGCAAACCCCCATCGGTCGCATGGCCCGACCGGACGAACTGGCCGAGGTGATCCGATTCCTCGCCGGACCGGAGTCGTCGTACTGCGTCGGCGAGGTGTTCCCGGTGTCGGGGGGCTGGGTCTGATGCCCACCGTCTTCACCCACATCATCGAGGGTCGCATTCCGGGGACTTTCGTGTGGCGCGACGATCGGTGCGTCGCGTTCATGTCGATCAACCCGATGGCGCCCGGGCACACCTTGGTGGTCCCCATCACCGAGTTGGACCACTGGGTCGACGGCGACCCCGAGCTCGTCGCCCACTTGTACGCGGTCACCCACCTGATCGGCCGAGCCCAGAAGGCGGCGTTCGGGTGCGAGCGGGTCGGGGTGATCCTGGCCGGGTACGAGGTGCCCCACACCCACGTCCACGTGATCCCCACCAACGACATGCGTCAGCTCTCCTTCGCCAACGCCGCCGCGACGGTCGATCGCGCCGAACTTGAAGCCGCCGCCGAGGCGATCAGGCGCGAACTACGGGCCGCCGGGCACCCGCACGTCGTCTAGGCGGTCGGTGGCAACGGCTCGATCAACGAGGCGTCCTTGTTGCGGACGCTGTTGACGGCGGTCGACACGTCGCGCGGGACGATGACGTCGTCGTCGGCCGGGATCATCAACGACACGACGTCGTCGATCGACGTACCGTCGGCGCCGACCGCGAGCCACGCGTCCCAGTCGGGCCGCTCGAGGATCACCGGCATGCGGTCGTGAATCGGTGACATGGTCGCATTGGCCGCCGTGGTGATGACACAACATGAGTGCAACGCCGGACCGTCACCCGAACGGTCCTTCCACGTCGCCCACAAACCCGCCACCGCCAGCAGGTCGCCGTCGCGGCGCGTGACGTACACCGGCCGTTTCGGACCTTTGGGGTCGACGTCCACGGTTCTCCACTCGAAGAACCCGTCCATCGGGATGATGCAGCGTCGCGCCGGAACCGACGACTTGAAAGAAGGTTTCTCGAGGACGGTCTCGGATCGGGCGTTGATCAAGCGCGCCGCGCCCGAACGGTCCTTGGCCCAGTTCGGAACCAGGCCCCATTGGAACCGACCGACCCGTCGGACCCCCGAGGAGTCGCGCAACACCGCCATGATCGACGTGGTCGGCGGAACGTTGTAGTTGGGGGCGAAAGCCGAGAAGAGCTCGGGGTTCGGCGGCTCGGCTCCGAAGACCCGGGCCACGGCTTCGGGCGACGTGAGCGAGGTGAAGCGTCCGCACATCGGGATCACGGTAACCGCAATCGGGCGGGGCCGAACGGGCTCTAGTACGGTTCGACGCGGAGGTTCGCATGTCTATCACCAGCACGTCTCTCGCCGGCACCCCCCAGTCCGGCACCCCCCAATCCGGCGACGTCGTCGATCTCGGCTTCGCCGCCTTCGACGCCGACAACCACTACTACGAAGCCGAGGACGCTTTCACCCGGCACATTCCGCGCGACATGGCGAAGCGGTGCATGCAATGGGCCGAAATCGACGGCAAGAAGCGGTTGCTCGTCGGTGGTCGGGTCAACCGGTTCATCCCGAATCCGACCTTCGATCCGGTGTCCAAGCCCGGTGCCCTCGACGCGTACTTCCGCGGTCGGGTGGCCGGTGGCGACATGCGCAAACTGTTCGGGGAGCTCGACCCGATCAGCCCGGCCTACCGTGACCGCGACGCGCGGGTGACTTTGATGGGTGAACAGGGTCTCGACGGCGCGATGTTCTTCCCGACTCTGGCCGTCGGTATGGAGGAGTCACTGCGCGACGATCCGGTGGCGCTGTGTGCGGCTTTCCGGGCCTTCAACCGCTGGCTCGAGGAGGACTGGGGCTTCGCGTACCGCGACATGATCTACGGGGCCCCGTACATCACCCTGGCCGACCCGCAGTGGGCGGTCGAGGAGGCCGACTGGGCCATCTCGAAGGGGGTGAAGGTGGTGGTGATGCGGACCTCCCCCGCCATCGACCCCGCCGGCGGAACACGCTCCCCCGGCGACGCGGTCTTCGATCCGTGCGGGGCCCGCCTCGCCGAGGCGAACGTCGCCGTGGCGTTCCATTCCGGTGACGCGGGCTACGGCAAGTACATCGACGATTGGGAACCGTTCGGGGAATTCGAGGCGTTCCGGTCGTCGCCGATGCGGGTGATGACGAGCGACCGCGCCCCCTTCGACATGTTCGCGGTTCTCGTGAGTCACGGTGTCTTCTCGCGACACCCGCGTCTGCGCGCCGCATCGATCGAAGCTGGCGCCGACTGGGTGCCGAACCTCGTGAAGAAGTTCAAGAAGGCCTACGCGCAGCAGCCGTTCATGTTCGCCCAGGATCCGGTCGAGCAGTTCCGGGAACACGTCTGGATCGCACCCTTCTACGAGGACGACATCGAGCACCTCGCCGAGGTGATCGGCCACGAGCGCCTGCTCTTCGGAAGCGATTTCCCACACGCCGAGGGTTTGGCGGTGCCCACCCGCTTCGTCGACGACATCGCGGGGTTCGCCCCGGACCAGATCCGCCGCATCATGCGCGACAACGCGCGCGAGTTCCTGGCGTTGGGGGCCTGAACATGGGCATGACCTCCGTCGGGCCGGGTGGGCTCGGGATCATCGAAACCATGA
>JBJTFY010000042.1:0-6740 GCA_046093625.1 Actinomycetota bacterium | reverse complement strand
TGCGCAAACGGTCGGCCGGCACGAACGCCATGCCCGCCGTGATCGAGGCGCCGGGGTCGGCCGGCTTCAGCGGTTCGGGACGCGACACGCTCATTCCGTCGCTGTCGGGCGCCATCGACCGACTGGGCGACGTGGTCATCGCCGGCACGCCGCTCAAGCCGGCCGACCCCGGCGCCTCGATCACGGCGGGCATGGCGTTCGTGCCGGCCGACCGTTTGCGCAACGGATTCATCGCCTTGATGAGCGTTCGCTCGAACACCACCATCGCCAACGTGAAGCGCAACAAGACCGGCTTGCGGCTGAATCACAAGAAGGAAAAAGCCGAGACCCAGGTCTGGATCGATCGGCTCTCGGTGGTGACCACCGGCAGCGAGGCGCCCATCAGCACGTTGTCGGGTGGCAACCAGCAGAAGGTGATGATGTCGCGCAGTTTCCGCCTGGAGCCGCGCGTGTTGTTGCTCGACGAGCCGACTCAGGGCGTCGATGTCGGGGCCAAGGAGGAGATCCACACCTTCGTGGACTCGGCGGCGGCCACTGGTTCGGCGGTCGTGGTGGCCTCGACGGATTCGGCCGAGTTGGCCCGTCTGTGCGACCGGGTCATCGTGATGCACCGTGGCGCGATCGTCGACGAGGTGTTGCGCAATGCCGGGTCGGGGGCGGCCTCCATGGCCGAGCGTATCGATCAGGTGTTGTTGGCCGGTTCGAGCCTGGTGGCCCAGAAGTGAATTCACGTTTCGAGAGTGAGGGAAAGTAGATGTCAGCAAACTCGGAATCCGCGGGAACGACGGCGAGCGGGGCGACCGGTGGCGCGATGAGTGCGCCGCGCAAGTCGTTGCTCACCACGCTCGGCCTCGACCGGTTCAGCGCCCTGTATCTGTGGGGCGCATTCATGGTGATCTTCGGTATCTGGAAGACCGACACGTTCTTGAGTGTGGCCAGCGCGAAGTTGATCATGGGCGAGAACGTGGCCGTCGGCATCTTGGCCCTGGCGTTCTTGATCCCGTTCTGTGCGTCGACGTTCGATTTGTCGATCGGCGCCGTGATGTCGCTGTCGGTCGTGATCACGTGCTTCCTCTCCGATGAGAAGAGCCGATCGTTCAACATGCCGGTCGGCTTCGCGGCCCTCATCGCGGTGCTGGTGTGCACGTGTGTTGGCGTGATCTCGGGATTCGTGGTGGTGAAACTCAAGGTGAACTCGTTCATCGCCACGCTCGGCATCGGACAAGTGGTGAGCGCGTTGGTGCTGAAGCTGTCGTTCAACCGTCAGATCACGGGGACCTTCTCGGACACCTTCGAGCGGTTCGGCCGTGGTGACCTGCTGGGAATCCCGGTGGTGTTCTATTACCTCGCGGTCATCGGATTGATCTGCTGGTTCGTGCTCGAGCACACTCCGATCGGCCGGGTCATTTATGCCACCGGTGGCAACCCGGAAGCGGCCCGTCTGGCGGGTCTGCGCACCGATCGCATCATGTGGGGCTCGCTGGTGGCCTCGTCGTTCCTGGCCGGAGTGGCCGGTGTGGTGTTGAGCGCCAAGGTGGGTTGGTTCACCTCGGCAACCGGTCCGAACTACTTGTTCCCGGCCATCGCCGCGGTGTTCTTCGGAGCCTCGCAGTTGAAGGGTCGCCCGAACGTGGGCGGAACCTTCATTGCCCTGTTCGCCCTGGCCTTCGGCATCAAGGGCTTGCAGTTGGTGGTGGGCACCGACTCGTACTGGGTGAACCCGATGTTCCAGGGCACCACGTTGATCATCGCGGTGGCACTGGCCAGCCAGCGGGGCGTGGCCAAGATCCGCAAGCGCAAGGCTCCGGCCGCCGCGTGACTCTCGCGCGCTGGGTCGCTCACTGTCGGATCACGACCGTGAGTTCCCGGGTGCGGGGGTCGAGGCGTAGCTGCCAGCCGCCCTCGTGGGCGGCGTGGTGGTGTCTGGAACAGAGCGGAACCTGATTGTCGATGTCGGTTCGGCCACCGTTTTCCCAGTAGTCGATGTGGTGGATCTGGCATCGGTGAAAGGAGACGTCGCAATCGGGGATGGCGCAGGTGGGATGGACCGCTTCGAGTGCCCGACGTTGGTGGATCGTGGCGAGTCGTCGTGATCGTCCGACGTCGAGTGGTGCTCCGTCGCCGCCAAGAACGACGGGAATGATCTCGGCCTCACAGGCCAGACGGCGGGCGGTATGAGCCGGGATCTCGGCACCCTGGGCGGTGCGGCACACACCGCGCTCGTTCAGGCCGCCGATCAACATGGCGAGATCGATGTGCACGACGATCTCGGCACGAGGGGCGCGAACCGCCTCGCCGGTGGAGGGCGCGTGGCCGACAAGGGTCAAGAGCGCCTGCGCGCGTCGGTGATCGTTGGGCTCGATGCCCGGAGCGACGTTCACGGGGACGTCGCGATCTCCCGAGTGGAACATGCGCTCTTTCTGTTGTTCGATCAGCGTGGCGAGGGCCGCGCCGCTGACTGGATCGAATTGACCACGTAGTTGGGTCATACCCTCACGGTCGGTCCAGGTCTTGAGGTAGGTCTCACGCTGTTGACGCTCGAAGACCGCCAATCCGTCGTCGGACTGGACCGATTTGGCGGTCGTGCGCACGAGTACGGCGAAATCGCCGGCCGACATCGTGGTGGCGGCTTCGGCGAGCTCGGGAATGTGGGCGAGAAACGCGGCGCGATCGTCGCCGGCGATTCGGAGTCCGCGCCCGACGGCATCGAGGTGAGCGATGGTGGTGTCCCCGGAGGCGAGAATCGACGCGAATTCGGGAGCGAGGTCGGTGATGTGTGTACGTGCCACCGTGTCGCGGGCCTCGCGGCTGGTCATGCCCGCGTGCGCCACCAACTCGTGCTCGGAGATGGCGAACTCGGGGCGCTCGGCGGTGGCCAAGGAATCGATGTGGGCGGTCACGGCCAGGATGCGGGCGTCGATGACCGCGCGCTCGCGCTTGAGGTGGATCAGTTCCGCGCGGGCGTCGGCCAAAGTCAGGCCGGACAGGGGAGTCGCGGTCGAACCTGTTGCGGCTGGTGCTTGCTTCATCGGGTCCCTCCCTTCGCTGTTGCTCTCGCGGTGGCTCTCGCTGTTGCTCTCAGAACATCGCGTGCTACGAACACGTGTTCGCAGAGTACGCCGAGGGTGTGTCGGGGTTGAGGCGAACGACATGACCGTTCGAAATCAGTGTGAGCAGACCGTGGGGTCATGCTCGGCGGGCGTTCGAGTTCGGCTTAGGGTTCGAACATGAGTGACTTTCCGCCCCCGCCCCCGCCCGGATTCGCGTCGTCGGTCGCGGTGCCTCGGGAGTCCGTGAGTCCGACATTGGCCAAATGGACCTTCGGCATGTTGTGGTTGTCGGGCGTGGCCGCCGCGGTGCGGGGGTTGTTGGCGTTCGGCGTGGATCAATCCCTGAACGAGTTCCTCGACACGTTCGACGACTCGGCATTGGAAGACTTCCTGAATCGCGCCGATGCGTACGACACCATCGATTCGGTGTTCGCGATTTCGATGCTCGCGACGTTCGTTCTGCTGATCATCTTCTCATTCCGTTCGTACAAGGCGGGTCAGAGTCTCTGGAGTGGCAACCGCAAATGGTCGCGCGGGTTCAGTGTCGGCGGTTGGTTCATTCCTTTCGCCAACGCGTACATTCCCGCCAGTCTGCTCATCGAGACCGACAAGATCTCGCGTGGATCGCGGGCGAACGGCCATGTCGACGAGAGCTGGCGGAATCTCGAACGCAACAACCAGTTCGTCGTGTGGTTCGTGCTGTACAGCGTCGGAATCGTTCTCGCATCGCGAATCTCGAGTCTCGACGCGAACGTCGACGACCTCGAGGAGATCAGCAACAGCCTGGTTTTGGGCGCCGTCGGCAATGGTTGCTTGTTCGCCGCCAGCATCGTCGGTGGTTTGGCCCTGAAGCGGATGTCGGAGCGGGTGTCGGCTTCGGCGATCGGCTGACTACTTCTGGTACGGCGCGACCAGGCGCTCGATGTGCTTGGCCAATACGTCCATCTCCAGATTCACCTTCGAGCCCGCGGGTCGGAAACCGAGCGTGGTCACTTCGGCGGTGTGGGGGATGACGGCCACGCGGAAGGTGTCCTCGGTGATGTCGAAGGCGGTCAACGAGATGCCGTCGACGGTGACCGAACCCTTCTCGACGAGGTAACGCATCATCTCGGCGGGGACGCGCACCACCAGATCGGGGGCGGGGGACACCACTTCGCCGACGCCGTCGACGTGACCGAGCACCATGTGGCCGCCCAGGCGATCACCCAGAGCCATGGGTCGCTCGAGGTTCACGCGATCGCCCACTTTCAACGAGCCGGTGGTGGTGCGATCGAGGGTCTCCTGCGAGACGTCGGTGTCCCACCAGCCCGTGCCACCGTCGACGCCCTGGTCGACCAGCGTGAGGCAGCAGCCATTCACGGCGATGGACGCCCCCAGTCCGGAGCCCTCCAACACGGTGGAAGCGGCGATTCGCAGGCGCACCCCGGCGCCCCATTCGGTGGTGACCGGTTGGGACGACACCACGGTGCCCAGTTCCTCGACGATGCCCGTGAACATGTCGTCAGGGTACCGCCGACCTTTGTGTGCTGTCTGCCCGCACATTCCGAGTTCGTCCGGTCGTTTTGGTGCCATCCGAGCCGGACGGCTCGGGGGAAGAGAGGAACCAATGGAGAATGAGGAAGAAGTCGGAGACGATCACGGTGGTCTGCTCGGCCACACCAATGACGACCCGTTCCACGGAATTCCGGAGGTGGGCGGCACGGACGAGCAGATGCTCGCCTTGAGGAGCGACAAGAAATACCTTGCGGAAGTTCGGGCGAAGCTTGGAGACTCCGTCACAGACGAGGAGTTCGCCGCCATGAACGAGGCCTTCGTGGAATCCCTCCGGGCCACGATCGCCGCCAACGACGAGGAATGGGAGAACGGCTGAAACTTTTCGGGCGCGAACGCACACTTCGGGGTCGCGACGTCGTTGGAGAGTCGTGTCGCGGCGCCCGGATGGCTCGCGGCGGAAGGGAAGAGCGTTGAACTACACGAGCGAGACCTTGGTGGACGACGAGGATGATCTCGAGGACGCGGCCGAGTTGCACGAGTTGTGCGACGACGATCAGGCCGACGCGTTGTTCGGCGACGATGATCTGCGGGTCGACGACCCAACCCTCGACGACTGGTCGTGCTACGACTCACGGGAGGACCCGGCGAACGAGCATCGTTCGACCCGGTACGACGTGGTGCACCGCGGCACCAACCGCTCGACCGAGGAAATCCTCGCCGACCTCGACGAGCTGGTCGGTCTCGACGGGGTGAAGGCCGAGATTCGGCGCATCATCGCCACCCAGGTGGTGGCCGTCGAACGCAAGGCCCGTGGTCTGTCCGACGAGTCGTTCTCGCCCCACCTCGTCTTCGTCGGCAATCCCGGCACGGGCAAGACCACCATCGCGCGACTTCTGGGAGAGTTGTACCGCAGCATCGGGCTGCTCCCCACGGGTCACGTCGTCGAGACCGAGCGCAGCGGAATGGTGGGCGCCTACATCGGTTCGACGGCGCTCAAGACCCGACGGGTGTGTCGCGAGGCGTTGGGTGGAGTGTTGTTCGTCGACGAGGCGTACACGCTCGTCAACCGGGACAACGAGAAGGACTTCGGGCCCGAGGCGATCGCGACCCTGCTCACCTTCATGGAGAATCACCGTGGTGAAGTCGCCGTGGTGGTGGCGGGTTACCCGGCCGAGATGGAGCGCGTCCTCGACGCCAATCCCGGCCTGCGGTCGCGCTTCGACGTGGTGATCTCGTTTCCCGACTACACGGGCGACAACCTCGAGGCCATCTTCGACGCGTTGCTCGACGCGAACGGTTGGAGCCTCACGGCCGAGGCGCGGGCGCTGGTGCGCGAGCGGCTGGCCGCCATCCCCACCCCGCGTCCCAAGGGTTTCGCCAACGGACGCGAGATGCGCAAGTTGTACTCCGACATCGTGCGCCGACAGGCCGAGATCCTGGTCGCCGCCGGCGACATCGGTGCGCTCACCAACGCCGAACTGAGCGAGATCTCGGCGGCCGCGATCCCCGCAATCGAAGCCGCGAAGTCCTCCACCCGCGCCCGTCTGGGGTATGCCTGAGCAGGGCGAACCCCTCGTCGGGGCCGGTTCGGAGGGTTCACCCCGGGTGGAACGCCCGTCCTGCCCCCGTAGGCTTGCCCCCGTCCGTTGGGGTTCCGACTCTGGCGCGATGCTGGGGCCGACCGGCCCGAGCGACCTCCACAATCACGGAAGGCAGGGACCGCCATGGCTGGCACCCCCAAGGCTGAAACGATTTCGCAGCACCGCGCGCACGCGACCGACACCGGTTCGCCCGAGGTGCAGATCGCTCTCCTGAGCGAGCGCATCAATCATCTCACCGATCACCTGAAGGCTCACCCCCACGATCACCACAGCCGTCGTGGGCTGCTCATGATGGTCGGCCGACGTCGTCGTCTTCTCGACTACGTCAAGGGTCGCAACGTCGAGCGTTACCGCGAGATCGTTGCCAAGTTGGGTCTGCGCCGCTGAGGCGCGCCCGAACAGCAATACAACAAAACCGAGCAGGAAAGGATTCGGTTGTCAGTGGCCCCGGCCGGCATCGAGGTGCCGACCCCGCCCACTGGGAACCGACCTACTGCTCCATAGGCGATGCGGAAAGGATCCGCGTCGCGCGAAAGGAGCTCGTCATGGCCGATGCCATCCGAGTGTCGGGTCCCGTTGGGGGCACCGACAAGAC
>JBJTFY010000041.1:0-3934 GCA_046093625.1 Actinomycetota bacterium | reverse complement strand
CGGGCACATCGAGGGGTACGCCGACACCACGAGTGCTCGACCCGGCCAGACCGTCAACCTACGCGTGACGACAGCCGCGCCGACGTGGCACGTCGAGGCGTACCGGATGGGCCACTACGGAGGTGCACTGGCGAGATTGGTGTGGCGGTCGGACGAACTCGACATGCCGTGGCAGTTCGAGGAACCGACGTTCGATCGGGAGACCCGGATGCACCGCGCCCGTCTCGGTCCGTCCGTGTCGTTCACGATCGACGAGGCCTGGCCGCCCGGGTCGTATCTCATGAAGTTGGTGTCATCGGACGGCGGGGCGTCGTACGTTCCGCTCACGGTCCGCCGCGACGAGTGTGTGGCGTCGCTCGTGGTGGTCTCGGCGGTGACGACGTGGCAGGCCTACAACCCGTGGGGTGGTCGCAGCCTGTACGAGAACTTCGTCGAGGGAAGTCGGTTCGACCGCTCGAAGGTGGTGTCGTTCGACCGCCCCATTGCCGTGTCGTACAACTGGGGGGCCGCGGACTTCCTCACGCACGAGTTGCCGCTCATCGCCCTCGTCGAGGAGTTGGGCATCGACACCGCGTACGTCACCGACATCGACCTGCACACCAGCGGACTCGCGGAGAACGACGAACTCGACGCCGTCTTCGCCAACCGCACCGCCCTGCTCACCACCGGTCACGACGAGTACTACTCGCGCGGCATGCGCACCTGTCTGGAACGGGCTCGGGATGCCGGCGTCAACCTCGCCTTCTTCGGGGCCAACGCCGTGTACCGCCATGTCCGCCTCGAACCCAACGACGAAGGTCTCCCTCATCGCCAAATGGCGAACTACCGGGTGCTCACCGAGGACCCGGGTGCCCTCGACGACCCCATGCAGGCGACGGTGCAGTGGCGCAACTCTCCGCTCGATGCCCCGGAGTCGGCCCTCATCGGCGTTCAGTACTTCGCCGCCGGCGTGACCGCGAACCTGCGCGTGGTGAACCCCGACAACTGGGTCTTCGCCGGCACCGGTGTTCGCAACCTGCAGTCGCTCCGGCGGTTGGTGGCCATCGAGGCCGACGGGCTCGGGCCGGCGAGTCGTGAACCCGCCGGACTCGAGGTGCTCGCGTCCGGACCGGTGAACTACAAAGACGCCGTCTACAGTCACGCGATGACGTACTACAGTCACGCGAGTGGCGCCGGAGTGATTGCCACCGGAACGATCGCCTGGATCAACTCTCTCGACCCTGATCGTTGGCCCGACGCCGACACCACTCGATTCGTTCGGACCACCACCACCAACATTTTGCGCGCCTTCGCCCAAGGTCCGGCCGGTGCCGCCCATCCGAGTGTCGGCAACGCGGACCGCTTCCGCTCGAAAGTGCAGCCCCGCGAATGACGAGCGACCCGGTTCTCTTTTCGCTGGACGCGGGCGTGGCCCTGATCACCTTGAACCGACCCGACGTGCGCAACGCGTTCAACGCCGAGATGGGGGCGATGCTGTCCGACGCCTACGCACGGTGCGAAGCCGACGACTCGGTGCGGGCCGTGGTGGTCACTGGAACACCCCCGGCGTTCTGCGCCGGTGCCGACATGTCGACTGGGGGCGAAACGTTCCGCCCCCGAGAGGAAGGGTCGTTCACGTCGTCGGGCGTGTCGTTCCGGCCGTGGGACGTGCGCAAGCCGGTGATCGCCGCGGTCAACGGGCATGCCGTCGGCATCGGGCTCACACTGACCCTTCAATGCGACATCCGGGTGATGGCCCGCGACGCCAAGTACGGGATCGTTCAGGTGCGTCGTGGTGTGATGGGTGACGCCATGTCGCACTGGACCCTGCCGAGGATCGTCGGATTCGCCCGTGCCGCCGACATCCTTCTCACCGGTCGCACCTTCGACGGCGACGAGGCCGCATCGATGGGACTCTGCAGTCGGGTCGCCCCCGGCGACGAGGTGCTGCCGATCGCCCTCACGATCGCCCGCGACATCGCGATCAATGTCGCGCCGGCGTCGGCGGCCGCCAGCAAACGGGCGTTGTGGGAATCCATGACGTCCACGCGCGAGAACATCGACGCCCTCGAAACCGAACTGCACCATCTCCTGATGCGCTCACCCGACGCCCGTGAGGGGGTCGAGGCCTTCCTGGAGAGGCGCCCTCCCCGTTGGACGGGACGCCCGTGACGCAACGAACCGGCGCAATCCGAGTCCGAACACCAGCAGGATGGAGGCCCACCAGTCGAACCGGCGACCGCCAGTCGTCGGAAGGTCGGGCACGATCATCTTCGAGATGGTCATGGTGCGCCCGACCATGTGATGAGCGGAGGTCCACCCGCCCTGGGCGTAGATGAGCAGCGCCTCACCGGAGGTGCGGCCGTCCTCGTCGGCGTTCACGTCGATCAACGACGGGTAATAGATGTATTGCTCGTGATCAACCAACGATCGCGGGGAGTACAACACCACGTCCTCGATGAGCGAACGGGGCTCGGACCAGTGCAGTCCGTCCGGCGACGACGAGTACCAGAATCCGGTCACCGAGACGAACACGGCCATCCACATCCGATATTCGGTGTTCCAACTGACGGTCGGTATGGCGACCGCCCGCCACTCCTGGTCGGTCGGTGTGGATGGAACCGGCAACACGTCGTCGGCACGACCACCGAGCCCCGGTTCGCGCCAACGGCCGTGGTACCACTTGAACCAGGTGCCGGGAACGAGACCGTCGGCGATGCGCGCCCGTACGACCTTGGTCACCCCGGACTCCTCCGGTGACCACTGGTTGTAATACAGGTAGAGGTAGTTGCGATCGGGGCTGACGACCCCACTGAAACTTCCCGCCCCGAAGAAGGTTCTCTCGTCGCACGATCCGAACGCGAAAGGGGGTGCCGTGACGATGGCCCCTCGGCGATCCCACGTCGCACCATTGTCCGATGATGTCGCCAGTGCGATGGTGACCTCGGCCTTGTCGCCCGAGCACGGGTGATGTTCACCGTGGTAGATCATCGCCAGTCGACCATCAGGCAATTGCAACACCTTGCTTCCGCCGGCGTATTCGCTGTCGAGCGACGGGCCGGGCCCGGTGGGCTCAAGGACCTCGACCGCCGGGTCAGTCGTGGAGTGGAGGTCGTAGAAATCCGTGGTCGAGAGTTCCACCGTGCCGCCGTTGATCGGTGCCCAGAAACGCAACGACCCGTTCTCACGCAGGAACGTGATGTGACCGTCGGGGCTACCCACGAGCCCCGACTCGTCGACGTCGAGGATCGTGAACTGATCACTCAGGTTCGTCACCACGAGTTCGGTGTGCCCGGTGGCCGCCGAGGCGCCGAGCCCCGAGACCGTCAGGCCCAACACCGACACGACGATCGCCGTCTTCGCTACCGTTTTCGACACCGGGCACCCCCGCACCACGAGAATACGGCGAGTGGGCGCAGAGGGACTCGAACCCCCGACAACTTCCTTGTAAGGGTGATGATGTTGGTGCTTGACAAGTTCTCTTGTGGCGCTGACGTGCGTCTTTTCCCGAGGTCATCGGCGTCGAGGGGAGCCGAGTGATCGCAAAGGTCCTGAGGGGATTCGTCTC
Organism: Actinomycetota bacterium; assembly: GCA_046093625.1. Taxonomy (GTDB): domain Bacteria; phylum Actinomycetota; class Acidimicrobiia; order Acidimicrobiales; family Ilumatobacteraceae; genus Casp-actino8. Next base: position 387 of record JBJTFY010000041.1, on the reverse strand, counting down.
CCGTGGCCCCGGCGTGGCCCCGATACGAGGAGATCGCATGAAAACGAAATGCCCCCGCCGATGAGGGCGGGGGCGTATCAGACGTCGAGCGGCTCGACGGGTAGCAGCGGTGTCGCGGTGAGCATCTCGACGCGAACGATCATCACTCTCGAACTCTTCAGAACCTCAAAGGCTGACGCGGCGCCGACACACGAGCATCATTCCGGTCACGGCACACAGAAGACCGACCACGCCCACCCGTGACACATCCCGACCCGTCTCTGGCAAAGAAACCGCCGGACCCGTCGTTGTCGTTGTCGTTGTCGTGGTCGTTGTCGTGGTCGTTGGTTCGGCGCCAGTAATCTTGGAAACATTATTCGAGCCGTAGTTGGCGGTGTACACGTTGCC
>JBJTFY010000040.1:0-2523 GCA_046093625.1 Actinomycetota bacterium | reverse complement strand
TGCGTGACCCTGGTGTCGACCGTCGATCTGCCGGCGCCGAGTGGCGTGCGCGTCGTGTCCGTCGAGACCGCGGCCGAGATGCAGTCGGCCCTCGAGGCCATCTGGTCGACGACCGACGTGTTGGTGATGGCCGCCGCGGTGGCCGACTTTCGACCGGTCTCCTGCGCCACGGGCAAGATCAAGAAGGAGGCCGGCGTGCCGAGCATCCTGCTCGAGCCGACCCCCGACATCTTGTGCGCTCTGGGGGCCCACAAACGCCCCGGTCAGACCATCGTCGGATTCGCCGCCGAGACCTCGGATCTGGTGGCCAACGCCGAGTCGAAGTTGCGGCGCAAGAACCTCGACATGATCGTGGCCAACGACGTGAGCCAACCCGGTGTCGGATTCCAACATGACACCAACGCGGTCACCTTCCTGCGCCCCGGTCAGGCTCTAGAGTCGGTGGCGTTGACCGACAAGCGGGCCGTGGCCCGCGAGTTGATCGATCGGGTCGTCGTCGCACGCGCCTGAACCGCCATCACACCACCGGAGTCATCATGAGTCGCAATTGGACCTTCACCTCGGAGAGCGTCACCGAGGGTCACCCCGACAAAGTCGCCGACCAGGTGTCGGACGCGGTGCTCGACGCGATCCTCGACAAGGATCCCCACGCCCGCGTGGCGTGCGAGACGTTGGTGACGACCGGACTGTGCCTGGTGTCGGGCGAGATCACCACCGACGCCTACGTCGACATCGCCGAGACCGCCCGTGAGGTCATCCTCGGTATCGGCTACAACAACGCCGCGTACGGGTTCGACGGCAAGACCTGCGGTGTGCTCGTGGCCCTCGACGCCCAGAGCGCCGACATCGCCCAGGGCGTCGACAAGAGCGAGGAGGTTCGCGCGCGTTCGGGCAGCGACGACCTCGACCTGCAGGGCGCCGGAGACCAGGGAATGATGTTCGGCTACGCCTGCAACGCGACGCCCGAACTGATGCCGCTGCCGATCTTCGTGGCGCACCGTCTGGCCGAGCGCCTCACCGAGGTGCGCAAGTCCAGTCAGATCCCGTACCTGCGCCCCGACGGCAAGACCCAGGTGACCTTCGACTACGTCGACGGCAAGCCCGTGCGCCTGCGCACCGTGCTCATCTCGACGCAGCACGAGGACGGGGTCGACCGTGACACCGTCATCCGCCCCGATCTCATCGAGCAGGTCATCCGTCCGGTCATCCCGGCCCAGTTCGCCGACGACGATTACGCGGTGTACGTGAACCCCACCGGCAAGTTCGTGTTGGGTGGACCGCACGCCGACACCGGCCTCACCGGCCGCAAGATCATCGTCGACACCTACGGCGGCATGGGTCGTCACGGTGGCGGAGCCTTCAGCGGCAAGGACCCGAGCAAGGTCGATCGCTCGGCCGCGTACGCGTCGCGCTGGGTGGCCAAGCACGTGGTGGCCAGCGGAGCCGCCGATCGTTGCGAGGTGCAGGTGGCGTACGCCATCGGTATGGCGCATCCGGTGAGCATCCTCGTCGAGACGTTCGGTACCGAGAAGGTGGCCGTGGAGAAGATCGAGGCGGCCGTGCGCGCCACCTTCGACCTGCGTCCGGCGGCCATCGTGCGCGACCTGAAGTTGAAGCGCCCGATCTATCGCGCGACCGCCGCGTATGGTCACTTCGGCCGTGAACTACCCGACTTCGAATGGGAGAAGCTCTCCCGCCTCGCCGACTTCTCGGCCGCCCTCGGCCGCTGAACCCGCGCGCGCGATGACGCCGACATCCTCGGCCGAGTCGTCGCACCTCGTCGTCGCCGGAGTCGTTCCCGACGTCACCGGGATCGCTCGCGTCTTCGACTACGCCGTGCCCGCCGATGCGGGGTGTGCGACCGGTGACCGTGTACGCGTGTCGTTGAACGGTCGTCGGGTGGGCGGGTGGATCGTGACGCTGCGCGCGCACGACCCCGATGGGCCCGCGTTGAAGTCGATCGAACGCACGAGCGGCATCGGACCCGACGAGGAGGTGCTCGACCTGTGTCGTTGGGCCGCATGGCGTTGGGGTGCGCATCGACTACGGCCGTTCCTCGTCACCGCGTCACCCAACACCGTCGTCAATCGTGCGTCTCCGCCCCGCCGCACGAAGGTGATGGCCGAACCGGTGTCGCCCGCGGCGACGACACTGATCGCCGAAGGTGGTGGGGTGTTGCGCCTCCCTCCGAGTGACGACCAGATGCCGGCGATCCTGGCCGCGGCCCGCGTCGGGCCGACGTTGGTGGTGTGCGCGTCGGTCGACGGCGCGCGCGTGATGGCCACGCGGTTGCGACGCACGGGAGTGTCGGTCGCATTGCTGCCCGAGGAATGGTCGTTGGCGCGCGGCGGAGTCGACGTCGTCATCGGGGCCCGCGCCGCCGCGTTCGCACCGTGCCCCGATCTCGCGGTGGCGGTCGTGCTCGACGAACACGAGGAATCGCTCCGGGAAGAGCGGGTTCCGACCTGGCACGCCCGCGAGGTGCTGGCCGAGCGGGCCCGTCGCCGCGGTGCACCCTTGTTG
>JBJTFY010000039.1:0-2669 GCA_046093625.1 Actinomycetota bacterium | reverse complement strand
TGTCCGACGAATCCCTTCGTGGCGAATTCTTGCGACAGTTGGCCGAGAAGTCTTCGGGATATCCCGAATTGGATGGGCTGTCTCCGGCACAAATCACGCTTGGTTTTGTGTTGATCTACGGCGGAAATGACAGTTTCGAGGAGTTGAAAGAAGGTGTCGGACGTGGAATCGCCAAGGAAATGGTGGAAAGGTTGAAAGGGTTGATTCCCGGAGTCCTCTTCGACCCAGGTGTCGGCCGGTCTGCGGTGTTTCGAATCAGTGGTACCCTGAATCTCGATCGCGGAGTGGTCGGTTTCGACGTGTATCCCCTCGTGCAAGCCAGTTGCTGAGAGGTCCTTGGCGGAGCTTGGCGATGATCGTCCATCTGATCGACGGAACCTACGAGTTGTACCGCCAGCATTACGGACAGGCCGTGCGTTCGTCGACACCCGCGCCCAACGCGGCGACCATCGGCGTGCTGAACTCGACTCTGCAACTGCTGCAAGAGGGTGCCACGCATCTCGGGGTGGCGACCGACCACGTCATCGAGAGTTTCCGCAACGACCTCTACGACGGGTACAAGACGTCCGAGGGCATGGAGCCGGAGATCCTCGAGCAAATCCCCATTCTCGAAGCCGCGCTGCGTTCGATGGGTGTCGTGGTGTGGGCGATGGAGGAGTACGAAGCCGACGACGCATTGGCCTCGGCGGCCGCGGTCGCCGAGGCCGACGCGAAGGTCACTCAGGTCTGCATCCTCAGTCCCGACAAGGATCTCGGTCAGTGCGTGGTCGGCGATCGGGTCGTGCAGATCGACCGGCGCAAGATGAGCAAGGGCGAGGACGGGCTGGTGAACGAAGCCGCGGTCATCGCCAAGTTCGGTGTTCCACCGTCGAGCATCGCCGACTACCTCGGCTTGGTGGGCGACTCCGCCGACGGCTTTCCGGGACTGCCGGGATGGGGGGCGAAGTCCGCCGCCTCGGTGCTGGCCCGTTACGGCCGCATCGAGGAGATCCCCGACGATCCGCAGTCGTGGGACGTGCCGGGGTTGCGTGGTGCGGCGAAGTTGGCCACGTCGTTGCGCGAGAACCGGGATTTGGCCCTGCTTTTCCGGCGTCTCGCGACCACGGTCAACACGGTTCCCGTCGGTCGGGTGAACGAGTGGCGCTGGTCGGGCCCCACCGACGACTTCGTCGAATTCTGCGCCGACCTCGGCGTTCCCCGCTTGGCCGAGAAAGCCGCCGGTCTGGCCCGCACCCGCGGCAGGTAGTCTGACCGTGCTTCGTTCGGCGCCTGCCGGGTGTGGTGGCGGTCGGGTCCTGTGCAACGGGTTCCCGTGAATCAGGTCAGGACCGGAAGGTAGCAGCCTTCAGCGGATTCGCTCGTGTGCCGCAGATCGCCTGGCCGTCACCACATCCGGCAGGAGTTCGTTCGGGGTCGAGCACATATCACTCGGGAAGGGTGCGAGAGCGGCCGAATCGGCACGCTTGGAAAGCGTGTGAGGAGCAATCCTCCGTGGGTTCGAATCCCACCCCCTCCGCTCATGACCAGCAATCAGGCCGCTCATGCGGTTGCCGCTGCCGATCAGGCTGCGATGGCCGAGGCGCTCTCCGAGGCGCGTGCCGCCGGCGCGCGAGGCGAGGTGCCCGTAGGCGCCGTTGTGGTGCACGAGGGCGTCATCATCGCCCGGCGGGGAAACGAGCGAGAGGGCACCGGTGATCCCACGGCACACGCCGAGGTGCTCGTGCTCCGTGATGCGGCACGACACCTCGGTCGTTGGAGACTCGACGACTGCACCCTTGTGGTCACCCTTGAACCGTGTGTGATGTGCGCCGGGGCGTTGCTGAATGCCCGCATCGGTCGTCTGGTCTACGGCGCCGCCGACCTGAAGGCTGGAGCCACGGCGAGCCTCTACAACGTGTGTGCCGACCCACGGTTGAACCACCAGCCACTCGTTGCGCACGGGGTGCGGGCTTCGGAGTCGTCGGACCTGCTCACCGAGTTCTTCGCCGAGCGCCGCTGACGCCCTTCGGGCACCTGCACCGGCCCGGATAGAGTGTCGGACGGAAGGATGCCCGAGTGGCCGAAGGGACACGCCTCGAAAGCGTGCGAGGTTTCGACCTCCGTGGGTTCAAATCCCACTCCTTCCGCCAGATCATCCGGTCGGGTCAGTGCTGCTGGCCCGACCGTTGTTATTTTCCGGGAAACGCCCCCTCAGGTGGAGAAATACCACGAAAAGTGGTCGGATGAACATTGTCAGCGGGCGCTTCATGGGCGATGATGTACACGTTGACTATGGAGCGGGCGACGGGCGGACCACAGGCTGAGGTGAAGCAGCGACCCGCCGCGCCCCGACTCGTCGGGACCAAGCGCGTGCCGAAGTGGCACCTCGTGTACAGCCTGCTCGCACTGTTCGACGTGCTCGTCGTGGGGATGGGCCTCGTTTACGTACACAGCATCGTGCGTCGGTACAACGACTCCGTTGCCACCACCCAGCAGTGGGAGGTCCGCATCGATCAGGTAGCCGCACTCGAGGACGCGGCCGGCCGCATGAGCGTTGCCCTCACCACGGCCCTCGCGGAGGGCGACGATCAGACGGCAACCACGACGGTGAACCTCGCTCGTTCCAACTTCGATGCGCGACTCACCGGACTGCGCGCATACGCCGTCGATCTGAGCGACGGCGTACGCGC
>JBJTFY010000038.1:0-3430 GCA_046093625.1 Actinomycetota bacterium | reverse complement strand
TTGGCCGACGAGGTCGCCCGTATCGAGTGGAATCGCTACCCCGATCGTGCCGCCGGACGACTGCGCGCGGCCATCGGCGAGTTGCACGGGGTCGGCGCCGATCAGATCTTCGTGGCCAACGGCAGCAACGAGGTGTTGCAGACGGTGCTGCTCACCTTCGCCGGCCCCGGTCGAACGGTGGCCACGTTCGAGCCGACGTATCAACTCCACGGCCACATCGCGCGCATCACGGGTGCCACGGTCGTCGAAGGCGAGCGGGCCCCGGATTTCTCGATCGACATCGACGAGGTGCGGCGCGTGATGTCGACTCACCGACCGCACGTCACCTTCTTGTGTTCGCCGAACAATCCGACCGGAAGCGTGGACTCGCCCGAGGTGGTGCGCGCGCTGCTGTCGATCGCCCCCGGTCTCGTCGTCGTCGACGAGGCCTACGGGCAGTTCGCCGATTGGTCGGCCGTCGATCTCGTCGCCGAGGAGACCCCCCTCGTCGTGTCGCGCACGTTCTCCAAGACCTGGAGCATGGCCGCGGCACGCCTGGGCTACCTGGTCGGTCCGCGCTGGCTGGTGGCCGAACTCGACAAGGTCGTTCTCCCGTATCACCTCGACGCCACCAAACAGATCGCCGGCACCCTGGCCGTCGCCTTCCGCGACGAGATGGAGCAGCGCGTAGGCGAGATCGTCGCCGAGCGCGAGCGCGTCGTCGCCGGTCTGCGTTCGCTCGACGTCGACGTCTTCGACAGCGGAGCGAACTTCGTGCTCTTCCGGCCCCGCTCGAAGGGCGGTCGCGCGGTCTGGCAAGGTCTGCTCGACCGTAGTGTCTTGATTCGCGATTGTTCCGGTTGGCCCCGACTGGCCGATTGCCTGCGCGTCACCATCGGTACACCGGCCGAGGACGATCGCTTCTTGTCCGCCATCACGGAGGTTCTGTCATGAGTCGCACCGCCACCCGTCATCGCACGACGGCCGAGACGAACATCTCGATCACCCTCGACCTCGACGGCACCGGCCGCACGTCGGTGTCGACGGGAATCCCGTTCTACGACCACATGTTGTCCCAGGTCGGCAAACACGGGGGCTTCGACCTCGAGATCGCCGCGTCGGGCGACCTGCACATCGACACGCACCACACCGTCGAGGACGTGGCGATCGCGCTCGGCGAGGCGGTGCGGGAGGCCCTCGGCGACAAGGCCGGAGTACGACGGTTCGCCAGTGGTTTGTATCCGCTCGACGAGGCGTTGGTCGAGATCGCCCTCGACCTGTCCGGTCGGCCCTTCGTCGTGTGGGACGTCGCGATCCCCGAATGTCTCCCGCTCGGAAACCCGCCGTTCGATCCGCAACTGGCCGAGCACGCGGTCTCGTCGTTCGCGACGGCCGCCGGGGTCACCCTCCACGTCACCTTGAAGCACGGCACCAACGTGCACCACATCGTCGAGTCGGTGTTCAAGGGACTCGGACGTTGTCTGCGCGACGCCGTGCGGATCGAGGGCTCCGGTGTGCCTTCCACCAAAGGCGTTCTGTGACCGCACCCCTCGTGGCCGTGCTCGACTACGGCATCGGCAACCTGCGTTCAGCCGAGAAAGCCCTGCAGAAAGTGGGGGCCGATGCCCGTCTGACCCGCGATCCCGGGATGGTGGCCGACGCGCGAGCGGTCGTGCTGCCCGGTGTCGGGGCGTTCGGTGCGTGTATGGGCGCGCTGCGCGCGGCGGGTCTCGAGAACGTGGTGCACGACGCGGTGGCGTCGGGTCGTCCGTTCCTCGGCATCTGTGTCGGGATGCAGATGTTGTTCGACGACAGTGAGGAGAACCCCGGAGCGCGCGGGTTGGGTGTGATCCCCGGTTCGGTGCGCTGGATACCCGCCGGTGTGAAGCGTCCCCAGATGCAATGGAACCGACTGTCGATGGTCCGTCCCGATCCCGTGCTCGACGGCCCCGATCTGGCCGCGAGCGTCGAGGGTTCGTGGGTCTACTTCGTGCATTCGCTCCACGGTGTGCCGAGCGACGCCGACGCCGTGATCGCGACGTGCGATTACGGCGGCACCCTCAACGCGGTGTTCCGTCGCGACAACGTGGTGGCCACGCAGTTCCACCCGGAGAAGTCCGGGCGCAGCGGTCTCGCGTTGCTGCGCAACTTCGTCGACGGGGTGCGGGCGTGAACGTCGACCTCTACCCGGCCATCGACGTGCGCGCCGGACGGGTCGTGCGGCTCGCCCAGGGCGACTACGACCGCGAGACGGTCTACGGCGACGACGCCGTCGGGGTGGCGACGTCGTTCGCCGACGCCGGGGCCCCGTGGGTGCACATCGTCGATCTCGACGCGGCCCGAACGGGCGATCCCGTCAACCGACCGGTGATCGCCGCGGTGGCGGCGGCGCTACGAGGCCGGGCGCGTCTGCAAACGGGCGGGGGAGTCCGCTCGCGCGCCGACGCCGAGGCGTTGGCCGAGGCCGGAGTCGACCGCGTGGTGATGGGGTCGGCGGCCGTAGCCCGCCCGGAGTTGGTCACCGAGGTCGCCGCGGTGGTCCCGGTGGCGGTCGGTCTCGACCATCGCGCCGGTGACGTCGCCGTTCACGGCTGGACCGAATCGTCGGGGGTGTCGTTGGCCGACGCGCTCGGGTGGTTCCCCTCGGCGTCGGCGTTCGTGATCACCGACATCGCGCGCGACGGCATGTTGAGCGGCCCCGACCTCGACGGTTTGACGGCGGCCATCGCTTCCACCACGGTGCCGGTGATCGCCAGTGGCGGAGTCTCCTCGCTCGACGACGTGACGTCGCTGGCGCGCCTCGACGGCCTCGGCGGGATCATCACCGGGCGGGCGATCTACGAAGGACGCTTCACGGTTTCGGCGGCCCTGGCGGCCTTGCGAGCAGCATCGTGAAAGTCGCGCGCGTCATTCCCTGCCTCGACGTGACCAACGGTCGCGTGGTGAAAGGCACGAACTTCGTGGACCTCCGCGACGCCGGCGACCCGGTCGAGTTGGCGCGGCGCTACGACTCCGAGGGTGCCGACGAGTTGGTCTTCCTCGACATCACCGCGAGCAGCGACGGTCGCGAGACGATGGTCGACGTCGTGAGTCGCACCGCCGAGCAGGTGTTCATCCCGTTCACGGTCGGCGGTGGCATTCGCACCGTCGAGGACGCGCGACGGATGTTGCGCGCCGGCGCCGACAAGGTGAGCGTCAACACCTCGGCGGTTCAGGACCCGGGGTTGATCCGGGCGATCGCCGACGAGTTCGGGAGTCAGTGCGTCGTGTGTGCCGTCGACGCCAAGCGTCGCCCGGACGAACCCGGACGTTTCGAGGTGTACCTGCACGGCGGACGAACGCCGACGGGCATCGACGTGATCGAGTGGGTGGTGCGGGCCACCGAACTCGGCGCCGGGGAGATCCTGCTGACCTCCATGGACCGCGACGGGACGAAGGAGGGCTTCGACAT
>JBJTFY010000037.1:0-5389 GCA_046093625.1 Actinomycetota bacterium | reverse complement strand
CGAGCACGCCCCCGCCGCGTCTCGCGCGGAGAAGCCCCGGGTGTCCGACGCCCGCTCGACCGGGCTGGAAGCGTGAGAGAACGTGCGCGAATTCCTCGGACGAACTCACGCCGGCGCGAGCGGTTTCCTCGCCGAACGGGGGGCGGTACCCAACGCCACCTCGCTTCCCCTGTGGTCGTTTTCCGGTCCCCATCGTCGGATACTGATGGTCGCCCATGCCGGTACGAACAGTGTTCTCGTCTGCCACCTGCTCGGCCTGCAGCCGACCCCGTGGGAATGGGAGCGTTTCGTGATCGGTCACGCCTCGATCACCCGCCTGGTGTCGACCGAGATGGGCGACGGTCACACGTTCTGCCTCGCTCGACTGAGTGATCTCGAACACCTCGACCGCGAGGACCGGACGTACTGATCGACATGAGCGACGACTCGATCCGCGACGTCGACTCCGACCGTCTGCGCCAGTTCTCCTTCCTCGTCTTCAGCAAACTCGAGGGAGCCGTGACCTCCGGGATGATCCATCTCGGCGACCGCCTCGGTTTGTACGCGGCGCTGGCCGCGTCGCCGTCGAGGCTCACCGACGACGAACTGGCGGCCCGGACCTCGCTGCACCCCCGTTGGGTGCGCGAATGGATTCGGAACCAGGCCGCGGCTCGGATCATCGAGGTCGAGTTCGCCGACGGTGACGAGCGGTACGGACTCTCTCCCGAGGCCCGGGTCGTCCTGGCCGACGAGAGTCATCCGTCGTTCGGCATGGGGATGTTCCATCGTTTGCCCCAGACCATGAACGCCCTCGAGTATCTGCCGGAGTCCTTCCGTTCGGGGCTCGGTCGGGATTACGACAGCCACGGCCCGGACGGTGCGGTCGGAATCGAACGCAGCTTCGAGCCGTGGAGCCGCAGCCATCTCCTCCCGACGGTGTTGCCCGCCCTGGACGGGGTGGTGGACAGTCTCGAACGTGGAGCGCGGGTCGCCGACGTCGGCTGCGGTGCCGGGGGAGCGGCGATCCGGATGGCCGCAGCCTTTCCGGCCAGCACCGTGACCGGTTACGACATCTCGCGTCACGCCCTCGAGCGTGCTTTCGAGCGCCGCACCAGCGAGTCGGTCGGCAACGTGGACTTCCGCGATCCCCGACGCGACCCGCTTCCGGAGGATGGATCCCTGGATCTCGTGACCGCCTTCGACTGCATCCACGACATGACGCACCCCCAAGAGGTGATGACGTCCATCCGGCGCAGCCTGAAAGACGACGGAGTCTGGTTGCTCGTCGACATCAAGGCGCTCGACACGTTCGAACAGACGATGGCGAAGAACCCGATGGCGTCGTTGATGTACGGAATCAGCGTCATGTCGTGCATGTCGTCGGCCATGTCGATGCCCGGAGGGGCCGGGTTGGGCACGCTCGGTTTGCCGGAAAGCGTCGCCCGTCGAATGGCCGCGGACGCGGGCTTCACCCGGTTCCGTCGGCTCGACATCGAACACTCGCTGAACGCGTTCTATGAAATCCGACCTTGATCCGGGGCGGTATGGTCGCCGTCGGACAGGAAAGGGGAAAGTATGTCGAACGAGACGAGCTTGTCGGCGGTGAGGGAGTTCGCATCGGGTCTGAGCGTCTGGGCGCACCTCGCCACGGTGGGTGCCGACGGCGCGCCCGACGTCGTCCCGGTGCATCCGTGTTGGGACGGTGACACCTTGTGGGTGATGGTCGGGTCCGGATCGGTGAAGAGTCGCAACGTCGCCGCCAACGACCAGGTGGCCCTGCACTGGCAGGTCACGGAGAACGGCGACGGCGTCGAGGTGTGGGGGCGCGCCACGGTGCACGACGACCTCGCGACGAAGCGACGTCTGTGGTCCGGCGTCTTCGACTACGACTTGAATGCCTTCGCACCCGGCGGTCCCGACGCGAGCCCCGACACCGCCTTCATGCGCATCGACGTCGAGCGGGCGGTGATCCTGCGGATGTACGGGGCGGCCGGCGTCGAGCGTTGGAGCCGCTCGTGACGACCATCGACGACGTTCGCGCCGACAGTCTTCGCTATGGTCCCCTCGCCTACGTCGCGACGGTGTCGCCATCGGGCGATCCGCACGTCGCGCCCGTCGCGGTGGCCTGGTGCGGCGACGACATCCTCACCTTCGTGCGCACCGACAGTCGCAAGGTGGTCAACGTGCGTCGACATCCACGCGCTTCCGTCCATTTCGCCGTCGGGCCGGACACGAACTGGGATTCGTGCATCGTGTGGGGCTCGGTGGAGGTGATCGACGACGATGCCGGACGGGTCGCGTTGTGGGATCAGATGGGCTACGACCTCTCCCCGTTCGAACCGGGCGGACCCACCGCACCGACGCACGTGTTCCTGCGGGTGACCCCGGACCGTGCGCTGATTTTGCGCAACTACGGGATCGCCGGACGCGAGCAATGGCGCCGATGAGCCGCTTGACCCGTCTCAGTCGATCGGTCGCCGGACGACGCGTGATCGTCACCGGCGCCGGCAGTGGCATGGGACGGGCCACCGCGCACCTGTTCGCCGACGAGGGTGCCACCGTGTGCATCGTCGATCGCAGCGACGGCGTGCTCTCCACCCGCGACGAGATCGCTTCGGCGCACGGTTCCCCGGTCATCGAGGCCCACGTCGCCGACGTGGCCGACCACGCGGCCATGAGACGAATCGTCGATGGATTCGGTTCGTCGACGGGGGTGATCGACGCTCTGGTCAACAACGCCGGCGTGTCGCTGCCCAGTCCGGTCGGATTCGACGACGGTGCGTTCGACGACGCCTGGAGTCGCACCATGGAGATCAACCTGAACGCGTACGTCCGCCTGATCCGAATGGCCCTCCCGTACCTTCGCGCTTCGAGCGGCGGACGGGTCGTCAACATCGCCTCGACCGAAGCCATCGTGGCGACTCCGGGTCTGTCGGCCTACTCGGCCTCCAAAGCCGCGGTGACCGGACTGACGCGCAGTCTCGCCGTCGAGCTCGGCCCCCTGGGCATCACCGTGAATTGCATCTGTCCCGGTCCGATCGACACGGGCATGACCGCGGGAATCCCCGACGACGCCAAGGCGAAGTACGCCCGACGCCGGGTGGCTCTTCGGCGCTACGCCGACCCCGAGGAGGTCGCCCACATGACCCTGAGCCTGTGTCTGCCCGCGATGTCGTTCGTCACCGGTGCCAGCATCCCGGTCGACGGTGGCGTGACCATTCGTCACACGTGACGCACGGTCAGCGCGCCGGATCGAGCAACTGTTCGAATCCGCTCGGGGCGTGGGGTCCGATGACGAGTTGCTCGAGGATGCCGATGCCCGTCGCACCATCACACGTCGCGCGGCAGACGGCTTGGATGTGCAGGTGACGCGGATCGCACGGTGTCGCCACCGGGATATTCCAGCGTTCGCCGCCGACCGCGATGTCACCCTTCCAGAAGCCGTGGCCCCATTCCGGATGCCCGTAGCCGAGACCGATCATCTGGAACTCGTAGAGGGGTTCGAGAACGATCGTCTTGGTGTCGCGGCCCGGGCCGGAGAGTTCGATCGAGAACGACTGGGCCCAGCGGGTTCCGGGTCGCCATTGAACCGAATACGCCACCTCGGGGTACTCCACCGGTGACTGCGTACCGTCGGTGAGGTAGAAGCCCGTCTGGTGCCAGCGTGATCCGTCGGCGTGTTCGTTCACGTCGAAGTGGGTGGCGAAACCGGGGAAACTCACCGGTGCCCACAGCCAGTAGAACTGCCGGTCGCCCACGGGGGCGCCGGTGTCCGCGCCCGGCCCCACCGGACGCGTGCCCCACGACCGGTCGCGCGACCCGGGGGACGTCGCCGAATCCAGAACGCGCCGTCGACCGTCGATCTCGATCCAACCGTGCCAGTGTCCGAACTGCGTGAGGCGCGTGTAGTCGAAGACCGTCCGTTGCCCGGCCGTGACCAGGAAGTGCGGCTCTTGCACCGGGACGCTGCGCGCCACGAACTCCAGTTCCGCACGTAGTCCGTGTTCCGCGGAGTCGACCGTCAGACGATGTCTCTTCATCGGCTCGACGATCTCGAGCCGAATGGGACCGACGTCGTTCGCGGCCGCCCGATCGACGGGCGCGCGGGCGGACGCATGAAGAGAAATCTGTTCGGCCCCGTCCACCACCACGGAGAAGGATGCATCGACCACGTGACGGTTCGGATAGAGACCCATCGCCACCCCGAAATACAAACCGGCGTCCGTCGTGTAGCCGTTGAAGAAGTAGCGGTCGTAGTGGTTGATGTCGCTCGTGGCGGTTTCGTTGACCGGCTTGCTTCCCGCGTGGATCGGGTAGTCGTCGAAGGAGGTGATCATGCTGTGACGGTAGTCCGCCGAGCCCCGTCCGTGACACGGCCTCGCCTAGCCTCGGGCGATGGCTCGTCGCCTGTCGCCACTTCGTTACGCGTGGATCACCAGGGCCGCCTTGGCGTCCTTGTGCGTGATCGTCGTGTCGGGTGCCGCGGTCCGGTTGTCGGGGAGTGGTCTCGGATGCGCCGACTGGCCCAACTGCAACGAGGAACGCTTCATCGACGTCTCCTCGGTGCACGGCGCGATCGAACAGGTCAATCGGCTCTTCACCGGTGTCGTGACGGTGCTCGTGATGGCCGCGGTGCTGGCGGCACGTCTGCTGCCCGAACGCCGACGCGACCTGGAGCGACTCGCGTGGCTCTTGGTGGTGGGGGTGATCGGCCAGATCGTCCTCGGAGGAGTCGTCGTGCTGACCGACCTGAATCCGGTGGCGAACCAGGGCCAGTTCGTCGGGTCGATGGTCCTGGTCGGGACCGGTCTCGTTCTTGTGCGCAAGGCCGGGGGTTCCGCGCCTCGCGTCGAACTGCCGGTCCGTGAACGGCGGGTCGTGCGAACCATCGGTCGCGCGCCCGGACTTGCGATCCTGCCCGGCCCGGTCGTCACCGGCGCGGGCCCGCACGCCGGCGACGAGGACGCCCCACGACTCGACGTGGGCATCGAGACCGTCGCCCGCGTTCACGGCATCGCGGTGATGGTCGCCCTGGCCGCCATCGTGTTCCTCATCGTGTCGACCCGTCGACGCGGACTCGGCACCCTGGGTCCGCGGGTCGAGACCTTGCTCGCGGTCGGGGTCGTGCAGGCCACGGTCGGGTACGTGCAGTACTTCAACGACATTCCCGCATTGTTGGTGGGGGTGCATGTGGCACTGGCGACGGCGTTCTTCCTGGCCGTGGTCGACCTCTGGTACGCGGTGGTACCCGCCAGCGATCAGGCCCCGGCGGCCAACCGGGCCACCGTCTCGCGGTAGACGCTGACGGTCTCCTCGATGATCTCGCGCACGGGTCGAACCCCGTCGATGCGCCCCATCACCTGACCGGTCAGGGCGATGGAGGCCTCCATGTCGCCTCCGAAGTAGAGGT
>JBJTFY010000036.1:0-3050 GCA_046093625.1 Actinomycetota bacterium | reverse complement strand
GAAGTGCCATTGGCCGACCTATCCTTTGGCAGGGCAACCCTGGTGATAGACACTGGTTCCATCCATGGGGCCAGGTCACGTGGCCGCGAACGAGGAGCCCTGTGCCGTGATTGCAGAGAGCCACGATGCGAATGTCATGGTCAATCCTGTTCCCCAAACCATTTGATGTTGAGTTCAGCGAGCTTGCCTGCCTCTGCCAATTGCAGGAGTACCTGGTTGACCGACTTCCGGAGTGGACTCCCGCGAGGAAGAACGACACCGTAGTCCTGGTGTTCGAAAACCGGGCCAATTAGCCTCACGCCAGCTTCCGGGTTCTCCTTGAGAGCATGCGCGAGTACGGGGGCATCGAACACCACCGCCTCGACGTGACCCCGTGCAGTTTCCTGAATCGCCTCAGTCAGGTCGGCATACTCGTGCACCCGCGCTTTCCTATCAAGTAGGTCGGTAGCCGCACTGGTGCCGGCAACGGTCGCAACCAGGCGTCCAGGCAGCCCTTCTGGGCCGGATACGACGCCAGACACGGTCTCTGCAGTCATCTGGGACGCGAGCGTAGCGGTGAAGGAGGCGACCAGCACGATGCTTCCGAGCATCCACGCGACGGCGACAAGGCGACCTAGCACGCTGACGGGTGACTTGTTTTCACACCCTCCCGTGATGATCGTGGCCACACTCCACCACATCGCCTCGCCAACGCCAGCGAGATAAGTCTTCGGAAAGCACTCCGGATTAACGCCTCGTTCAACGAACCAAAGCAGATGGGACGCGACAATGGTCATGGCAAGGAGCGTGGTCAACATCGCGAGGAGATCGAGCGAAAAAAAACGTGCGATCGTGGCCAGCCACGAAGGCCCGCTCCGGGTAGGCACGCCAATTCGGAGGCCGGAGCGATAAAACGGATGGGAAAAATCGACCAGCCCTTCGCGGTCGGCACTGATGGTGATGGCCGCGATCCCCACATCCACTCGCTTTTCCTGCGCGGCGGCGATGATTTCGCGAACGGACGCAAAAGGCACGAACTCCGTGCTCACACCGAGCGCCTTGGCGAGCTCGTTCCACAGTTCAATGCTGAATCCACGCGGTTCGGAGCCGTCTGTGAAAACGAAAGGGGGAATGTGCTTGATCGCTACTCGTACATGCGTCGGCTCCGCCGCAGTCGCGATCGACGGTGAGCACGTGGTTGGGCCGCAGAGTAGTGATACCGTTGCCAGCAGCATAGTATTGACAGACCAACGGTTCTTCAGGCGTGAAGCGATCATGACGTTCCTCCGCGGCAACTCGTATCCGGCCGGGTCCGACAAACCCGTACACCGGGGGAAAGGATACCATGGCTTCTACGGGGTGTGGGCCGGGACGGAGAAGGGTGCGGGACGCGGAGTGGCTTGCTTCTGCGGCGCAGTTGGGACATAGTGGGTGTTGTGGCAGGCGATCGGAGAGAGTTCGCGATCTGCGAGGATCTGAGATGGCACAGCCCCTGGAGGTGCAGAGCGTTTGCGTGGTGCCAGCCGGAACCTATTGGGTCGGCAGCGACTCGCTGCCCAACGCGGGCCCCCGGCATGTGCGACGCTTCGCCAAGGACGTCTGGCTGGATCGGAGTCTCGTCACGTGGAGTGCGTACGAGGCTTTCGTTGTGGCGGGCGGATATGCGGACGCGTCTTGGTGGCAGGTCGATCCCAGCCATCAGTGTCCCGCAGAAGCGAGGCCTGCGAGCGTCGACGCCCGTTGTGAAATGATTAGGGAGATGACCCTTTCCGGGGCTGCCGGCGTGCATGCGGAACATCGATCGGTGTTTCCCGTTCTGGGCTTGAATTGGTTCGAGGCCATGGCTCTCTGTCGGTTTTTCGGGGCGCGCTTGCCGTTCGAGACGGAGTGGGAGGTGGCCGCGGTGAGTAATCGTTTCCAGCAGGACGGCGGCACTGCCAAGTGCACTCACCAAGAGTGGTGCCTCGACGCGTATGCCCGTCAGTATTGGCGAGCCGATGCGGATGTTCGCGGCAGGCCATGGAGGCCTGCTTCATTCGTGACGATTCGGGGCCATACGGCTGAAGAACCGGCCATCGGACCGTGTGCCCGGCGCGGCGCGGACCCATGTTTGGGTGCAGCCGGAAGAGGATTTCGGCGGGTGTGGGACCGCGCACCGGTCTGACTACCAGCGTCAATCGCGTCGCACCACTTGCGTACCCTGAAAGGGTGGGCTAACCTTTTCTCTCATAGAGTTGGAACGACGCTCCAGCGTCGCCCAGTTCGCGTGCCCGAGGGGCTCGGAAAAAGGCATTATATGAATCGTCCTTCCTTGGCCAGTTTAGCCCACCGTGAGATCGTCTGTCCGCATTGTTGGCACCAGTTCCATGACGATGCGGCGTGGTACATCTCGCAGCACGACGAGTTGCGAGGCGATCCGGTGATCAAAAACCCCGAAGCCTTTCGGCGGTTTGGCCCTCACGAAGTGACAGTCGCTCGGAGTGGCGTGGTTCGTGACCCGAACGGTGCGGAGATGACCGATCGGGCGTGCCCTCGGTGTCATCTTCAGGTGCCGACCGAAATACTCGAGAAGCGCCCCTTCATTTTCTCCATCGGCGGCGCTCCGTACTCGGGCAAGACCTATTTCATTACGTCGATGCTGCATCAACTGGGCGTGCAGATGGCCCGCCAGTTCAAGTTTAACCTGTCGTATTGCGACAGCCCCGATACGCGTGGTTTCAAAAAGGCCGACTCGGATCTCTTCCGAGGCTCACGACAGGCCGACACGGAACTGCAAAAAACCGAAGCGGAGACAAATACTACTCTCGTGACTCTTGATGGGATGTCCGAGGTGTTTTTGCCTAAGCCAGGCATGTTTCGGATTGCTCCAACCGATGACCATCCGCATGTAATCGCCGGCAAGCCCGTTTCTGCCGCGACGTTCGTGTTGTATGACAATGCGGGTGAGACATTCGATCCGGACAAGGAAGTGCATCAACACCGCCAGGCGATCAATCAAACGACACGTCATCTGGCTCAGTCGAACGGGGTTATCTTCGTCTACGATCTGCTGCAGGACGCGCACGTTAGGG
>JBJTFY010000035.1:0-3356 GCA_046093625.1 Actinomycetota bacterium | reverse complement strand
AGCAGACGGCGTCCGGCGACGTCGACGAACGACCCGATCACGGCCGACAACGACGCCACGGTCACGAGCGACCAGACGAAGAGCGGGAGTTGGGGCCCCACCAATCGGTCGACCACTCCGTGCGCGTCGAGGGTGACCCGCTCGACGTGTTGGCGGGCCAACAGATCCACGATCGAGCGACCGACGAGGAGGGCTCCGACGGCGACCTGGACGACGAGGAGCCGTTTGGCCCCCAACGCCGAGCGCGCCGTGAGGACGCGACGCAATCGTCCACGACGACGGTCCGACCACTGCACCGCGCCCACGAGCGCGATGGTCGTGAGGGCGAACAGGGAGGGTCCCGTACCCAGCGCGCCCGGGGCGCCGACGAAGACGAGCGCGGGGCCGAACGCGTCACGCGGGGAGAACGAGTGATCGACGACGACCGAGAGGGCCAACGCGGACCACCACACGCCGTAGGCGACCAGCAACGCACGACCGAGACGACGTTGCAGCGGTGGCAGAACCACCACGCTGAGGATGCTGGCCAAGGCCACGGCGGCCACGAACACGATGATCGCGTCGATCCACGGTGCGACGTCGGTCGTCTCGTCGAGTTCGGCGACCCGCAGGGCGAGGTGTGTCGAGCCGGCCGCGGCGAGCAATCGAACCGGACGGCCGAGCGTGTGCGCTCTCAACAACGCGGCAAACCTCGTGAACTTCGACGAACGTGCTCGACGGGGTGGAAGCAGCGGGTCGGTCGTCATCGTGTCGGCGCCGGTATCGCCGGCGAGGTCCTCGGTCAATTGTACTTTCACCGTCCTGTGGAGGAGTTGACCCCGCGTGCCCGCCGGGCCACGACCCGGATCTCACGGTGGGTCGCTCGTCGCGCCCCGCGAACGATCCGCCGACCGGGTGTCCGGCGTCGGGTCCTCGCGGTCGTCGTCATGGTCGCCATCGGGTTGTACTGGTGGTGGCCGGGTTTGGTCGGCGCCGGTGACCCCGCCCGCCAACCGTCGGTGCTGGTGGTGGGCAACGGCGAGTTGTCTCGGGGCGAGGAAAAGGTCCTGCGCCGTCTCCGCGAAGAGGGGTACTCGGCCGTCTGGTCGTCGCCCGTGGAGTCGTGGTGTGACGTGGCGGCCGCCGTCGACGGATCGATCCGGTCGACCCGGGCCATCGTCGTGCACGTCGCGGATCAGGACGACTGCCGCGACGACGCCGTCGCGGTTCTGATCGACACCTCCCGTCGCTGGGACACCCGTTTGATCGTGGTCGTGGGTCTCGCCGAGGGCGACCGCGCCGTGACCTCCGTGTTGCCCGCCGATACGACCGTGGTCGACCCCGTCGAACTGATCGGTGAGCCGACCCGCGTCGACGCCCGCGTCGATTGCCTGTGGTGGGACGACTGTGTCGTCGATGGTGAGGGAACGGGGTACGTGGTGGTGCGCGACGACGACGGTCTGACCGCGGCCGGTCAACAACGGGTGGCGCGAGCGATCGTGGCCGCGGTGCAGTGATGGAGCCCGCGAAGGACGACGGAGCCGAACTCGCTGAACTAGCTGGCGACCTGATCGACGCCGGGGTCCGCCGAATACACGTGCGGGCGTGGCGCGACCTTGACGACGTCGAGGCCGGCGGTTCGGAAAACCACGCGGACGAGTTCATGCGACGTTGGCAGGACGCCGGCCTCTCGGTGCTGCACCGCACGTCGCGGGCGGTGGGCCGACCAACGACGGCCGTGCGCAACGGCTACGACGTCGTGCGGCGGGGTGGTCGGATGACGGTCTTCCCGCGGGTCGCGGTCTCTGAGACCCTGCGTCGCATGGGACCGTACGACGCGCTCGTGGAGATCTGGAACGGTGTGCCCTGGATGTCGCCCGTGTGGTGCCGCAAGCCGCGGGTGCTGATCCTTCATCACGTTCACGGGCCGATGTGGGACCAGATGTTCCCACGCCCGGTGGCGGCACTCGGTCGGGCCATCGAAACTCGCCTCGCGCCTCCGTTCTACCGACGCACGCCGACCGTCACGACGTCGACGGACACCCACGAAGAACTGCTGCACCTCGGATGGCGACCCGAATTGGTGACCACCGGTCCCGTGGGCGTCGACGCGTTCTTCTCATCCGGCGGCGAGAAGACCCCGGCGCCGTCGATTCTGGCCGTCGGACGCCAAGCGCCCGTGAAGCGTTTCGTAGAACTGCTCGAGCAGGTGGCCCGGGCTCGCGAGCGGGTACCCGATCTGACGTTGACGATGACCGGTGACGGTCCGCAGCGCCCCCGCATCGCCGAATGGATCCGCGCCCACGACGCCACCTGGGTGAGCCTCGCCGGTCACGTGGACCGCGTCGAACTGCGGGATCACTACCGTCGCTCGTGGTTGATCGCATCGGCGTCACTCGCCGAGGGCTGGGGTCTGGCGCTCACCGAGGCCGCGGGCTGCGGGACCCCGGCGGTGGCCACCGACATCAGCGGGCACCGCTGTTCGGTGTTGCACGATCGCACCGGTCTGCTCGCGCCGCTCGATTCGCTCGGCGACCGCATCGCGGACGTGTTGCTCGACGACCCATTGCGAACCCGGCTCGCCCGGGCGGCCGAGGAACGCGCGCGAACCCTGACGTGGGGCGCGCTCGCCGTCGGCGTCTTGCGACCGTTGCACGCCCAGGTCGTCGACGCCCATCGGTAGGATGCCCGTGTGACCACGACGGTGTCGACGCGGAGGTTGTCCCGCGAGGCCGCGCTGATGGCGGTGGTCGTCTCCGTGCCGATGTTGGCGGCGTTGATCGTGCTGCTCGGTGGCGATCGTTGGTTCCCGTGCGGCGACATGGCGCAAGCCGAATTGCACATGCGCGGCTTCTTGTCCCATCCGCCCCTCGTCGGGGCCGCCGGACGAATCGTCGACGACAACGGGTTCCAAGGGTCGCACCCCGGGCCGAGCCTGTGGGTGCTGATGGACCCGGTGTACGCCATCGGCGGCCGCACCAGTGCCTCGCTCCTGGCCGCCGTGGTGAGCGTCCATTTGGCGTCGATCTTCGTCGCGGTTCGTTTGGCGTTGCGACGCTGGGGCCGATCGGGGGCCGCCGCCGTCGGTCTGCTGTGCCTGATCCTGTTGCGCTCGTCGGGGAGCGACTTCATGGTGGAGCCGTGGAACGTCTGGATGGCGCTCCTGCCGTTCCTCGTGACGATGTTGCTGGTGATCGACGTGGTGGCCCCGACCGCCGATCTCGGTGCGCGGGCCCGGGCATGGCGTTGGATCGCCGCCGTCGTGGTGGGGTCGCACTGCGTGCAGTCGCACGCCGGCTATCTGGTCATCGTGGTCGCTGCCCTCGTCGGGTCCGGCGTGGTGCTCGTACGACGCACCGCGCACCGCCGGTTGATGT
>JBJTFY010000034.1:0-6733 GCA_046093625.1 Actinomycetota bacterium | reverse complement strand
CACCATGGTCACCGGGGTCGTCGACCCGCGAGTGGGCCACATCTGCCGCCTGGTGTGAGGCCCGGAAATGCGGAACGGGGGCCGACCCAGTGGGCCGACCCCCGTCCGGCGAGGGGATGAAACTGTTGGGCTGTTGGCCGTCAGGCCCGCAGACCCTTCTGGATCGCGCCGAACACGGCGTCCTTGAGCGGGATCATGCCGGCGATGATGGCGCCGTTCACGACGTAATTCTTCCAGTCCTGCTCCCAGACCGGCCCCCAGAGCGCGAGAACGGTGGCCTCGAGCAACCAGACGATGAGGATCGAGATGATGAGGGTCAGGTTGGCCCCGATGACCGGAATTTTCTTGATGGTGTCGCCGAGACCGATGGTCCCGAGGATCGAGTGCAGGACGGTCATGACCGCCTCCAGCAGGATCGCCATCACGATGAAGATTGCGACTACGTACAGGGTTCTTTCCCCTTCGGGTCTCGCGGCCTCTCGACCGCAAGCGCACCGTATGAAGACCCGCGTGCGATTGTGGTGGATGTCACAAAAAATGCCTTGTGAACAGGTGAAATACCACGAGGAGTGGGAATCTCCGGATCTGACCGGTCCACGACCACGCACCGCGAGAAACCCCGAAGAATGGGGCGGGTCCGCGTCGCGGTGGGAAGATGGTCGGTGACGACAAGGAGGATCGCCCATGGTGATGGTGGTCATGAGATACGACCTGCGAATCCCGCCCCCGGGCAGCCCGGCCCACGGCGTGACGGCCACCGGACAGTACGCCGCCTTCCTCGACCAGGTGCGCTGGGCCGACAAGGCGGGCCTCGACATGGTGGTGTTGTCCGAGCATCACGGGACCGACGACGGTTTCATCCCGGCCCCGGTCACCTTGGCCGCCGCGGTGGCCTCGACCACCGAGCGCATCGGGATCAGCGTCTCGGCCGCCCTCGTGATCATGCACGACCCGGTTCGCCTGGCCGAGCAGCTGGCCACCGTCGACCTGCTGTCGAAGGGACGCACCAACGTCATCTGCGGCACGGGTTACCGCCAAGAAGAGTTCGACATGGCCGGCCTCGACTTCAAGAACCGATTCGCCGACCTCGAGCGTTGCGTGAGCGTCATGCGCCAGGCCTGGACGGGTGAATACTTCGACCTCGACGGGCGGCGGATCAAGGTGCGCCCGTTGCCGCACACGCCCGGGGGCCCGATGTTGTTGATGGGCGGTTCCACGCCGGTGGCGGCCCGCCGCGCGGCGCGTCTGCGCTGTTTCTTCTCGGCGGCCAACAACGACCCGGCGGTGGCCGAGGCCTATCGGGACGAGTGCGACAAGGTGGGGTTCCAGGGCTTCGTGATGTTGCCCGCCAATGCCCCCGGATTCATCCACGTCACCGAGGATCCGGAACGTGATTGGAGCCGTCTGGCCCCCTACATCATGCACGAGGCCCGCAGTTACGGCGACTGGCAACGGCCTGGACAATCGTCGGTGGTGCATGTGCACAACACCGACACCCTCGACGACGTGAAAGCCAGTGGTGTGTACGCGGTGGTGACCCCGGACGAATGCGTGGCGTTGGCCAAGAAGTTCGGCTCGCTCACCATGCATCCGTTGATGGGGGGAATCCCGCCCGAGTTGGCTCAGGAGAGTCTGGACCTACTCGAGCGGGCGGTCCTTCCGCGGATCAAGCCGGACGTCGTCGCCTGAACGTCACCAGCACGCCACCGACCGAGAGCAGAAGTAGGCCGAGTACATGTAAATCGGATTCGGTGCCGGTGGCCGGCAACGTGCTCGGGTTCACTTGCGGAGTGCTCGGAGTCGAGTTGGCGGCCGCAGCCACCGTGACGGACATGCGCACGCCGATGCCGCTGACGGGGGCGTACAACGACACTCGATGGTTGCCGACTGCTGCATCCGCGGGGACGTTGGCACTCAGGGTGATCGAACCGGTGGCGCTGGCGGTGCCGGTGGCCAACACGGTGGGAACGGACTCCATCACCAGGTGGACCGTTTCATACGGGGTGAAGCCGGTGTACGTGGCCGACACCGTCCCACCCCGGGTCACCGACGAGGTGGACACGATGGGCCGTTCGGTGAACGCATCGATGGTGGCTGTGGAAGGCGCATCGACCGAGGGGGCCAAGGGATTCGGCACCCGAACCTCGTAGATCGTTGTGGTGCCCGACAATTCGTTGGCCACCAGCAAGAGAGGCGTTCCGCTCGGACTCTGGGCGGCCGGTACGAAAACCATTCCCTCGGGCGATACGTCGGTCGCGCCAGCACCGGTCGAACCGTCGATGGCCGGGTTCTTGTAGGTCACGAATTGGGGATTGGAGGGATTGCTCACGTCATATACCATCACGCCTCCCACTCGCTCGAGTCCGATGAAGGCGAAAGTCTGCGCACCGATCACGCCGGTGGTGATCGCCTCGGGTTCCACTCCCTTGTCGTCGGAGCGCCCGTCCATGCGCGATGTACAGATGGAGGCGGCCATCTGGGCGCCGGTGTTGGAGTTGTTGGACCCGGTGTCGGCGTCGGAGTTGAAGCACGTCGGGTAGTCGCGCTGGATGATCTCCTCGAATTGTGAGCCACTGTCCCACACTTTGGTCCCAGCGGCGTTCCAGATGGTGAAGGAACGGGCGCCGAACGTGTAGAGACCGGAGGTACCGGTCGACGACGACGGAAAGGCCATGGTGGTCTTGAGGCGGGACAGTCGGAGCGCGGTCTTGTACGCGGTCGCGTCCACGCCGGAGGCGGTCCAGATCGCACTGAATCCGGCGTCACCCATGCGGGCTTCCTCTGTGTAGCACGTCCAATCGCGAGAGTCACCCTCGTTCGCCGTCACGGTGAAGGTCTGACCATTGCGGGCGAAACTGGCGATGGTGTCGGGCATGTACATGCCCTTCAGCGGTACTCCGGCGTAGGAAACCATGTTTCGAGCGGCACCGTTGGAGCCGTTGTCTTTGTCACTGGCGTCGATGAGCAGGTTCGCCGAGACAGCACCCCAGTCCTTGTAGCCGAGGCTGACGACGTCGTCGATGGTCGACGTAGCCAGATTCACCACAGCGATCGCGTTCGCCTCTTGGAGGGTGACGAAGGCCTTGGTGTTGTCGGAGCTGACCGCGATGTACTCGGGTTCCAGATCTTGGGCCGCCGAGGAGTTGGGGAAAAAGACTCGCACACCCTCGGCCAACAACGCGGTCTTGTCGAACGCCGAGAAATCGAGGGTGGTCACGGTGGCATTGGCCGCACCGTTGGCGACGTCGATGATGGAGATGGTGCCGTTCGGGTCGGTGGCAAGTGTCGAATCAGCGGATTCATTGACTCCTGCCGTGGCCGGGTCGTCGTTGGCGCACAAAGGTTCTCCTTCACCGGCCACGAGAATCTTGGTCTTGTCCGGGGTGAAGTTCACATGGTCGGGTTGAACGCCCACGTTGAGGGCGCGTATCAAGGTCCCGTCAGTGTCCAGCAGAACGACCTTGCCAGGATTTGCGGTCTTGCGACCGTTGGAGGCGGTGGTGGCCGTCACGTCAATGGCGACGGCGACGATGCCATTCGCCGCGGCCACGCTGTTGGTGTAGCCGTTGTAACTCGAGACGTCGAAGCTCGACACCAGTGTCGGGCTGGCCGGGTTCTCGATGGACACGATGTCAATTCGATTCTGTGCGCCATTGTTGATGAACATCCGCTTGGAGGCAGCATCGTACGAGACGATTTCTGCTCGGGCGTAGCCACCGCCGTCGTACGTGCCGACGGGCACCAACTGCAGGCCCCCGGCGGCGATCGGCGGAACAGCTATGGCCACCGTGCCGGTTGTGGCGAGCAGGGCGCCGACACCGAGGGCCACCAAGCCTCCGATAGTGCACACCGCATGACGTCGTGTCCTCATGTTCCACCTCGTGTCATCGTCCGGCGAAGTTTTCGCCACGCCAACCATGATTCATGCGAGTGAACATGAGGTGATGACGGGTGAACGCCGAAACGATGTTTCGGTGAACTCGATCGGTCAGCGGGTGGCGTTGAGACCACCGAGTAGCGGGGACAGACCCGAGACGTTGCGGGCGAACGCGTTCACGTGCGTGCCCAGTTGTTCGTAGTTCTCCTGGGTGAGATCGCAGACGGCCTTCACGCGCGAGCCGTCGACGACCAGACGACATCCGGTGGAGTGTTCGTTGAGGTTGTTGATCTCGTCGTAGAGCGCGATGGTGGGGATGACGTCGTCGAGCACGTCGTAGGAGACGCGGTACTTGTAGAGCCCCGAGCCCTCGGGGAGAGCCCGCAGTTCGAGCACTCCTTGGGTGAGTTCGGGACTGTGCACGTGCACCAGTGAGCAGTCGGCCCACTCGTACTCGATGCCGTCGATGACCTCGTCGAGGTCGTGCCCCCAGTGTGCGACCTTGGGCAACGTCGGGACATGGAGTTGCCAGTTTTCGCCGGCCAGGGTCATGTAGCCCTCGCCCGTGGTGCTGGCGTGGATCTCGATGTCACCCATGCGGTGGCACGACACCGGATCGCGCAGGATCTCGAGCACCGCCGAGTGCGGGAAGTTGAAACGCGGTGCCGTCGCCCCGGGCACGAGGAAGCCGAACGTCGCCGCCACGGTGTGCCGATGAACGCCGAGACCGATGACCGACCAGTCGACGCTGAACTCGAGACGCTGGTTCTCGATGTCGAACCAACACTCGAGAGGCGGGTTCATTCCGTTCCCGTCGCCGCCGGCGGGCCACATACGGGCCGCCGAGAGAACGACCCACAAGTCGGAGGCGTCGACTTTGGCCGAGCACACCGAATCGGTGCGCGGGGGCAAGGCCGGGGTGGCGGCGCGAGGGTTCTGGGGCATCGAGATGGAGATGCCCTCGGTGGTGATGGTGGCCGTGTCGTCGCTCAAGGTCAGGATGATGGTGTCGTAGCTGATGAACACCTTGCCGATCGTGACGAGCATGTTCTCGGGGATGGGGAACGACCACGCTTCGTCGGTGGCGACGCTCGTGTCGTCGCCCGACACCGTGATGACCGAGGTGCTTCCGTTGGCGCTGGCGGTCCAGGCCCGACCGCCGTCGGGGCGGCTGCTCACCCAGACCGACTGACCGAGTGCCTCGTCGAAGCGCAAGGGGGCCATGAACGTGGCGAGCAGGTGGAACTCGCTCTGGGACATGGCGAAGGTGACGGTGGTGGGTTGGTGGCTCATGGAAGGGTGAACGCTCCTGTGGTCGGGAAGTGTGCGGGGGGAATCAAGCGGACCGGGACCTCCAGGCTGCGCTGGCGGCGATCGGGCCGACGGCGCGAGCGCCCAGACGGCGACCCCGGGACGCCGTCGACAGCGCGGCGACGGCCGAGTCGACGTCGTGGACCTGGTGGATGCCGTGCACCGCGACGAGACGGGCGCACTCTTCGGTGAGTTGAAGGCTCGCGCGGTCGTGCCGATCGGTGACGTAACCGTCGCAGACCCATATCAGCGGTTCGGACGCTCGTCGCCGTTTGAGGGCGAACTCGAGCACCGGACCGTCGACACCGTTGCCGCCGTTGCCGTCGGGAATCGACTCGACCACCCGGCCCCGGTCGGCCAGCACCCACACGTGGGGGGTGCCGTCGGAGCCCGGGCTGTGGCTGTAGCCGATGATGACGCACCCGGGTGCGGCCTCGATGATGTGCCAGAGATTGTCGGCGTTCAGTCGCATCGAACCGGACTGGTCGATGACGACCACGCCGCCGTTGCCCCGAGCGCGCCGTTCGAAGATGCGTCGATCGGGGTCGGTGAGCATCCGGTCGAGGTGGCGGGGATGGCGCCCGATGCCACTCGGGCGCTTGCGGCGCCCGATGCGACCGTCGACGCGCTGCGGACGGATCATCGGGAGTTCGATCAGGTCGGCGAAGGTCCCGTCGTTGTGGTCGTCGCGCGCCTCGAACGACGACAGTTCGGGTGCCGTGTTCTCGTCGAACTCGGACTCGAAAATCAACGCCCGGTGGATGAGGCAGGCGACGTCGAGCGTGTACTGCCAGCCCTCGGGCAGGCCGTCGACTGGTCGGGTGGAGGCCACCCAGCTGGTGTCGGTGCCTCCTTCGGTCGCACCTTTCCAGTGCCGTTGGAGGGCCTTGGCGAGGCGCCGCAGTTCGGTGGCCCAGTCGGGGGACACACGACGCACCCCGCTCAGCAGATCGCCGAGCGACTTGGTGCCGCTCGTGGCCGCGACCATGTGGACGAGGTTGTTCCAGTCGCGGCTTTCGGCCAGTCGCTCGCCGGTGCGTCGCTCACTACCGTCGGCCAGATACTTCATGATCGGAAAACCGACGTGACCGGTGAGCATGTTGACCCGGAACTCCTCGGCGACCACGATGGTGTCGTGACCGACGTGGGAGAACCCGTCGGGAATCTCGATCGTCACGGGACTCACGCGGGCGTGCATCAGCTCGTGCGCGCGAATGCACCGTGACGTCTCGTCGGAGCCGAGCGGAACCCGCATCCGGTGGGTGACGAGGTTGGTGAACGCTTCGCCCCGCCGGGGCTCGCCGGCCTCGACCTCCCATGGTCGGGCGTCGAGGTCGTCGCGTCCGAGCCACTCGGGCATGGCGACGTGCTGGGTACTCATGACGCCTTCTTCGCCGCGCGACCGCCCACGGAGTCGACCCGGATCGCGTCGAGGATGTCCTTGGAGTGGTTGCCGAAGATCATGAACGCGGCGCGCTCGAGATCCATGCCGCTCATGCGCAAACGGTCGAAGGCCATGAACGAGCGCACGCTGAAGCGACGAGC
>JBJTFY010000033.1:0-5165 GCA_046093625.1 Actinomycetota bacterium | reverse complement strand
GCGCGGACGCTGACCGCGGCGCAACGGGTTCACCCCGGCCACACCGGCCCGGGGGGCGTCGTCCTCGGGGCTGGGGTCCACGGCGGGCGCCGACGCCGAACCGGGCAGCGACAAACCGAGGGCCTCGCCGATCGACGACATGGTGTTGGCGGTGAACATGCCACCGCAGGCCCCCTCGCCGGGGCAGGCCGCCTTCTCGATCTCGGTGAGTTCGGCTTCGGTGATGTTGCCGGCCGCGCAGGCGCCGATGGCCTCGAAGACGGTCGTGATGTCGATGTTCTTGCCGTCGTGGTGACCGGGCAGCGTAGACCCGTTGTAGACGAAGACCGCGGGCAGGTTGAGACGGGCGATCGCCATCATCATGCCGGGCATGCTCTTGTCGCAGCCTCCGGTGGCGAGCAGACCGTCGAGACGCTCGCCGTGCATGACCGCTTCCACGGAGTCGGCGATGACTTCGCGACTCACGAGCGACGCACGCATGCCCTCGTGTCCCATCGAGATGCCGTCACTCACCGTGATCGTTCCGAACTCGAGCGGCACGCCACCGGCACCTCGGATGCCGTCCTTGGCCGCGGCCGTCAGTCGACGGATCGACATGTTGCAGGGGGTGATCTCGTTCCACGACGACGCCACGCCGACCTGCGGTTTGACCCAGTCGTCGTCGGTCAGACCGACCGCGCGCAACATCGCGCGAGCCGCCGCCTTCTGGATGCCGTCGGTGACGTCACGGCTGCGGGGCTTGACGTCGACGGGGGTGCCGGTGGGACCAGCGGTGGGATGAGAGGCCATAAGGGCAGGTTATTCGGCGGAGAATCGGCCCGCCGGAGAAAGTTGTTAGGTATACCTAACAGTTGTTAGGCTCCCCTAACAGAGGGCGGATCCCCCTCGACCACCCCAGCAATCCATCTCCCATCAACCAACACACCCGAGGACCAACATGAAGACAACTCCCTCCCGGTCGCGCTCCGTCGCGATCGCCGCCCTCGCGGCACTCAGCGTGCTCGCGGCCTGCGGTGGCGACGACTCGAGCGCCTCCGACACCACCTCGGCCACCCCGGACGCGGTGACCACCGACGCTCCCGAGGCGACCGAGCCCACCGGCACCGTGGCAGATGTCGACCCGTGTGACGGCGTCGAAGGTTCACTCACCGTGTACTCGGGTCGAAGCGAGAAGCTCGTCGCCGACCTGTACACCCAATTCACCGCCGACACCGGCGTGGCCGTCGAGGCCCGTTACGGCGACAGCGGCGAACTCGCTGGCCAGATCCTCACCGAGGATGCAGCCACCCCGGCCGACGTCTTCTTCTCGCAGGATGCCGGCGCCCTCGGAGCCGTTTCGGCGGCCGGGCTCTTCACCGAATTGCTCGACGGAACCCTCGATCGCGTGTCGGCGGAGCACCGCTCCACCGACAACGACTGGGTCGGAGCCAGCGGTCGCGCTCGCGTGATCGTGTACAACCCGACTTTGGTGACCACCCCGCCCGCGTCCGTGGACGAATTGCTCGATCCGGCGTGGAAGGGCGAGATCGGTTTCGCCCCCACCAACGCTTCGTGGCAGTCGTTCGTCACGGCGTTGCGCGTCATCCGAGGTGACGACGCCGCCCGCGAGTGGTTGGAGGCCTTCGCCGCCAACGAGCCGGTGGCATACGAGAAGAACGCCGCCGTGCGCGACGCCGTGAACGCCGGCGAGGTGGCGCTCGGACTGGTGAACCATTACTACCTGTACGAGAAGATCGCCGCCGAGGGCGCCGACGCGGTGGTGGCCGAGAACCAGTACCTGCCCGGCGACGTCGGTGGATTGGTGAACGTCGCGGGAGCCGGGGTTCTCTCCAACTCGGACAACGAGGCGGCGGCGCAATGCTTCGTCGCGTATCTGTTGTCCGACGGTGGTCAGGAGTACTTCGTCACCAAGACCTTCGAGTACCCGTTGGTCGACGGCATCGCACCGGCCGAGGGTCTGCCCACTCTGAACGAGCTCGACCCGCCGGCCATCGATCTGGCGGACCTGTCCTCCATCGCCGAGACGCAGGAGCTGCTGGCCGACGTCGGACTGCTCACGTTGTGACGGCACACTGAGGACGTGTCGACGTCGCTCGGAACACCGTGGCGCTCCAAGCTGCCGGCACCGTTGGTCATCCCCGCGGTGCTGGCGGCTCTGGCGTCGTTGGCTCCCCTCGCCTACCTGGTCGACGTGGCCTTCGATCGCGGTGCATCCGACCTCTGGGACGAGATCTGGCAACGACGCACCCTCGATCTCGTCGTTCGCAGCTGTCTGTTGGCCGCCTGCGTGACCGTGGCCAGCGTGGTGATCTCGGTACCACTGGCGTGGGCGGTCATGCGCAGTGATCTGCGCGGACGGCGCCTGTGGCGCGTGGCGTTGGCGCTTCCGTTGGCGATACCCAGTTACCTCGCCGCGTTCGCGTGGATCAGTTGGCAGTCGGCGCTGGCCGGCTTCTGGGGGGCGTTCCTGGTTCTCACGGCGGTCTCGTATCCGTACGTGTACCTTCCGCTCACCGCGGCCTTCGGTCGACTGGACCAGTCGCTCGACGAGATCGCCACGATTCACGGCAAGGGTTCGGTGCCGCGCTTGATCGTGTTGGCCGCCCGCCAATGCCGTGGAACCATCGCCGCCGGTTCGTTGCTCGTCGCGCTCTACGTGTTGAGCGACTTCGGCGCGGTGGCCACCATGCGGTACGACGCGTTCACGTGGGTCATCTACGGGGCGTACCGCGCGGGCTTCAACCCCACGCGGGCCGCGGTGTTGGCCGTGGTTCTCGTGTTGATCGCCCTGGCTCTGGTGGCAGCCGAAGCGGTGGCGCGGGGTCGCGTGGTGTCCACCATGTCGTCGCGCGCTGTGGCCCGTCCGCGACCGATCCGACTCCGTTCGACGGCCGTGTGGTTCCAGTCGGCGGTCATCGTCGTCACCGCGCTGGCGGTGGTGTTCCCGGTCTGGCGCATCCTCGTCTGGGTCTCGGCCCACGGAGCCGAGGACGGAGCCGGCGACGTCATCTCCGCATTGTGGGGCTCGGTGCGTTACTCGCTGATCGCGGCGTGCATCACCGTGCTCGTGGCGCTGCCCATCGGGATCCTCGTCGCCCGCTACCGCACGCCGACGTCGCTGTTGCTCGATCGCGCCACGTACGTCACGCACGCTCTGCCGGGGATCGTGGTGGCCATCGCCATGGTCTTCATCGGGGTACGCTTCCTACGGCCGGTGTATCTGGAGTCCCCGTTGTTGGTCCTGGCCTACGTGGCCCTCTTCCTTCCGGTGGCGGTGGGTGGAGTGCGGTCGAGCGCGGAGCAGATCCCTCTCGGGCTCGACGACGTGGCGCGCTCACTCGGCAGCGGTCCGATGGCCGTGGTTCGACGGGTGAACCTTCCCCTCATCGCGCCCGGCGTCGCCTCGGCCACGGCATTGGTCACCCTGGCCGCGATGAAGGAGCTGCCCGTCACCATGTTGTTGCGACCCACCGGCGCCGAGACGTTGGCCACACGACTGTGGACCCACACGTCGGTGTCGGACTACGCCGCCGCCGGTCCGTACGCTCTGGCCATCATCGTCTTCGTGGCGATCCCCACCGCCGTCGCCACTCTGCAACGCTGAACCGAATCGCATGAACTCCTCCCCCATCCTCCGCCTCGTCGACGTTTCCAAGTCCTTCGGATCCACCGTCGTGCTGTCGGGCGTGTCCTTCGACGCGCCACTCGGGAGCGTCACCGCGGTTCTCGGTCCGTCGGGGCAGGGCAAGACCACGCTGTTGCGTCTCGTGGCCGGCTTCGAACGTGTGGACGGCGGACGCATCGAGATCGACGGCGTCGAGGTTGGCTCGCCCCGAACCCACGTGCGCCCCGACCATCGTGGCGTGGGCATCGTCCCCCAGGAGGGTGCCCTCTTCCCCCACCTCGACGTCGCGGGCAACGTCGGTTACGGACTTCCCAAGGGAAGTCGCGCGCGGGTCGACGAGATGATCGACCTGGTGGGCCTGTCGGGCATGGGGTCTCGACGTCCGTCGGAGATCTCGGGCGGCCAACAGCAACGCGTGGCCCTGGCCCGCGCGCTCGCGCCGTCTCCTCACCTCGTGCTGCTCGATGAGCCGTTCTCGGCCCTCGACGCCGGGCTGCGCGCCGGTATTCGCGACGAGGTCATCGGCATCATGCGCGCGTCGGGCACCACCACCCTGCTCGTCACCCACGACCAGGAGGAGGCGATGTCGATCGCCGACCATGTGGTGGTGTTGCTCGGTGGAGTGGTGACGCAGCAAGGGGCACCCACCGACATCTACGAACGCCCGGCGTCGGTGGACGTCGCGCGATTCATCGGTGACGCGAACCTGCTCGCGGCGAAGGTGGGTGGCGGTGTGGTCACCCACGTTCTCGGAACCCAGCCATGCGCCGACGCCGAGGGTCCGGCCACCGTACTGCTACGTCCCGAACAACTGGCCGTGGCGGGTACCGGGGTGCCCGGGGTGGTCGAACGACGCGCCTACTACGGACACGACGGCACCATCGGTGTCCGGTTGGAGAACGGCGAGTTCGTCTCGGTGCGCGTCACGGTGGCCGATCTGGCTCCGGTCGGAGCGCGCGTGAACGTCACCATGCGCGGCGTCGCCACGGTCTTCGCCGGCTGACCTCCGCGCTACTTTTTGCGGCCGAACCCGAACAGGTGCTGGCCGACCTTGCGCATCTGGATCTCCTCGGCCCCCTCGGTGATCCGGTAGCGACGGTGGTGACGGTAGATGTGCTCGAAGGGCATGTGGCGGCTGTATCCCACTCCCCCGCAGGTCTGCATGGCGCGATCGGCCGCGTCGCAGCACAGTCGGTTCGCCCGGTAGTTGCACATGGCCACGAGGTGGGTGAACTCCATGAACCCCTCGACGTCGGGACGATCGGCCTTCACCGAGTTGTCCATCATCCACGCCGTGTAGCGGATCAACTGCCGCAACATGGCGGCCTCCGTGTGCAACTCGATGAGGGGGAACTGGATCGCCTGGTTGCTGGAGAGCTTCTTGCCCCACGTCACGCGCGAATTCGAATACGCCACCGCTTCGTTGATGCAGTACTGCGCGGCTCCGAGCGAGGATGCCGCCTGTCGGATTCGATTCTCGTGCACGAAGTGCTGCGCGAGATCGAGGCCATGGTCGCGTCGACCGAACAACGCCGTGCTC
>JBJTFY010000032.1:0-2743 GCA_046093625.1 Actinomycetota bacterium | reverse complement strand
ATCAAGAAGGGTGACACCGTCGTGGTGATCTCGGGCAAGGACAAGGGCAAGGAAGGCACCGTTTCGCGGGTCATGCCCTCGACCAACCAGGTCATCGTCGACGGCATCAACGTCGCGAAGAAGCACCAGAAGCCGCGCGGCGCCAATCAGCAGGGCGGCATCATCGACCGCGACATGCCGCTCGACGCCTCGAACGTGATGCTCGTCCACAAGGGCAAGCCCACGCGCGTCGGCTACAAGACCAACAGTGACGGCACCAAGGTGCGCGTCGCTCGTACCACGGGTGAGGAAGTCTGATGACCACCGCAACAGCCCCGCGTCTCAAGGCCAAGTATCAGGCCGAGATCCGTGACGCACTCAAGGCCACGCTCGGCGTCGACAACGCCATGCAGGTGCCGCGCATCGAGAAGATCGTCATCAACATGGGCGTCGGTCGCGCCACCCAGCAGCCCTCGCTGCTCGAGGGAGCGGTCGCCGACATGACCCGCATCGCCGGTCAGAAGCCCAAGGTCACCAAGTCGCGCGACTCGATCGCCAACTTCAAGTTGCGCGAGAACCAGGCGCTCGGTTGCAAGGTGACGCTGCGCGGCGACCGCATGTGGGAGTTCCTCGACCGTCTGATCTCGGTGGCCATCCCGCGTATCCGCGACTTCCGCGGTCTGCCGGTGCACTCGTGGGACGGTCGCGGCAACTACACCTTCGGTCTCGCCGACCAGACGGTGTTCCCCGAGATCGACTACGACAAGATCGACGCGCCCCGTGGCATGGACATCACCATCGTCACGACCGCGACCACCGATGCCGCCGGCCGGGCCCTGCTCGACGCCTTCGGTTTCCCGTTCAAGCGCGGCGCCGACGCCGCGGCCGCACCCAAGAAGAAGTCCAGCCGGCGCGGCCCGCAGTTCGCCGCCAAGAAGAAGAAGTGAGCGAGAGGTAACGACTCATGGCCAAGAAGTCTCTGATCAACAAGGCTGCAGCCAAGCCCAAGTTCAAGGTGCGTGGCTACACCCGCTGCCGCAAGTGCGGTCGCGCCCGTTCCGTTTACCGCAAGTTCGGACTGTGCCGCGTGTGCCTTCGTGATATGGCCCACGCCGGCGAGATCCCGGGTCTGACGAAGTCGAGCTGGTGAGGTACCCATGCTGACCGATCCCATTGCAGACATGCTGACCCGCATCCGCAACGCCAACACGGCGATGCACGACGAGGTCAAGATGCCGTCGTCCAAGCAGAAGGTGGCGCGCGCCAAGATCCTCGAGCAGGAGGGTTACATCGGCGGGTTCGCCGTCGCCCCCAACTCGAAGGGTCCCGGCGAGGTGCTCACCATCTCGATGAAGTACTCCGCCGAACGCCGTCGCACCATCGCCGGCATCAAGCGCATCTCGACTCCCGGACTTCGCGTGTACCGCAAGTCCGACACCGTGCCCCGCGTGCTCGGTGGTCTCGGAGTCGCCGTCCTGTCCACCAGTCAGGGTCTCATGACCGACCGCGAAGCGCGCAAGCGCAAAGTGGGCGGCGAGGTCCTCTGCTACGTGTGGTGAGCCGAGGAGAACGACATGTCACGTATCGGTAAAGCCCCCATCACCCTGCCCTCGGGCGTCGAGGTGAAGGTCGCCGGCAACAGCGTCACCGTGAAGGGCCCCAAGGGCACCCTCACGCGCGATCTGGTCGGCGGCATCTCGGTGCGCCAGGAGGAGAACGAACTGCTCGTCGAGCGTCCCAACGACGAGCGTCAGTCCCGCAGCCTGCACGGTTTGTCGCGCGCTTTGGTGAGCAACATGGTCGTCGGTGTCACCGACGGCTTCACCAAGGAGCTCGAGATCGTCGGCGTCGGTTACCGCGCCGAACTGAAGGGCCCCTCGGCGATCCGCTTGAACCTGGGCTTCTCGCATCCGGTCGACGTGGCCGCCCCCGAAGGCGTCACCTTCGAGGTGCCGGTGCAGACCCGCGTCATCATCAAGGGCATCGACAAGGAGCTCGTCGGCCAGGTGGCCGCGAACATCCGCTCGATCCGCAAGCCCGAGCCGTACAAGGGCAAGGGCGTCCGCTACCTCAACGAGCGCATCCTCCGCAAGGCCGGTAAGGCCGGCAAGAAGTGACCGGTCAACCAAGGATCGATAGGAACACGAAATGACCAAGATCAGCAAAGAACGACGCGAAAGCCGGCTCATCCGGCACAACCGCGTGCGCAAGAAGATCCACGGCACCGCCGAGCGTCCGCGTTTGTCGCTGTACCGCTCGAACAAGCACATCATGCTGCAGGTGATCGACGACGACCTGGGCGTGACCATCGCGTCGGTGTCGTCGAACGAGCCCGCGCTGCGTGCCGCCGGTGGCAGCACCGTCGACGCCGCCAAGGCCCTCGGTGCGACCGTGGCCCAGCGGGCCAAGGCCGCCGGTGTGAGCAAAGTCGTTTTCGACCGCGGTGGTTACCTCTACCACGGTCGCGTCGCCGCGGTTGCCGAAGCCGCCCGTGAAGCCGGACTGGAGTTCTGATGACGAACAACCCGAACAACCCGAATCCCCGTCAGGGTGATCGCGGACAAGGCAATCCCCGTCAGGGTGACCGCAACGCCCCGGGCAACTCGCCCGACGGTGGTCGCGAGTCGCGCGTGATCCACATCAACCGCGTCGCCAAGGTGGTCAAGGGCGGTCGTCGCTTCTCGTTCACCGCGCTCGTGGTGGTCGGCGACGGCAATTGACGCGTCGGCCTAGGCTACGCAAATGCCAAGGAAGTTCCCTTGGC
>JBJTFY010000031.1:0-8749 GCA_046093625.1 Actinomycetota bacterium | reverse complement strand
GTGCGGTGCGCGCCGACGCGCGGATCGTCGAAGTGGCCATCAGATTCGTCGACCGGGTCGTGGGCGAGAGCAAGTTGAGCCACCACATCATCAACGAGGCCTTCGGTCTGGTGAACCGTCTCTGGATCACCGAGCGCGTGTGGCGCCGACGACGGCGGCGCTGAGGACGATGTCGTGAGCGAGGCGTCGAGCGAGCCGGCGCGCCATTGCATCCTGCACGTCGACATGGACGCGTTCTACGTCTCGGTCGAACTCCGACGTCGACCCGAGTTGGTCGGCCGTCCGGTGGTCGTCGGGGGTTCGGGTTCGCGCGGGGTCGTCGCCGCGGCGAACTACGAGGCGCGTCGTTTCGGGGTCTTCTCCGCGATGTCGTCGACCAAGGCCCGTCGCCTGTGCCCCGACGCGGTGTTCTTGAGCGGCGATCACGAGCACTACGCCGAGGTCAGCCGACAGGTGCACGCGATCTTCGGCGACTTCACGCCCTACATCGAGCCGATCGCCCTCGACGAGGCGTTCCTCGACGTCACCGGCTCGCGGCAACTCTTCGGGACGGGGGCCGAGATCGGCCGACGCATCCGCGCGCGGGTGCACGACGAGCTCGCGCTTCCCTGCAGCGTCGGGGTGTCGACCACCAAGTTCATCGCCAAGTTGGCCTCGAAGAAGGCCAAACCCGTGGTGACCCCGCGGGGAGTGGAGCCCGGCGCCGGGGTGCTCGAGATCGACCCCGGGACCGAACTCGACTTCCTGCATCCGTTGCCCATCCAGTCGTTGTGGGGCGTGGGTCCCGTCACGTTCACCAAATTGGAGCGCATCGGGGTACGTCGGGTGGGGGACCTGGTGACCCTCGGTCGCGACGCGCTCGAGTCCGCACTGGGCAAAGCCGCCGGACGTCACCTGTTCGAATTGGCCAACGGGATCGACGAACGACCCGTGGCCACCGAACGCGAGGTGAAGTCGATCAGCCACGAGGAGACGTTCGCCCACGACATCACCGAACATTCGGCGATGCGGGTGGAAATCGTGCGGCTGGCCGACGCGGTGACCTCGCGACTTCGCCGTCACGGTTCGGCGGCCCGTACCGTGACGCTCAAGATCCGATTCGCGAATTTCGAGAACATGACGCGCTCGATCACCCCGGGCTCTCCGATCTCGTCGGCGCCGGCGATCGTGCGCGCGCTCGACGACATCGTCGCCGCCGTCGATCCGAGCCCGGGCATCCGACTGATCGGGGTCGCGGTGTCGGGCCTCGTGGAGCCGGTGGAACAACTCTCGTTGCTCGACGACCCGGCCACCTCGACGGCCGACACCGATCGCAATTGGGCGCCGGCCAGCTCGGCCGTCGACCAGATCCGTGACAAGTTCGGACGCGACGCCATCAACCCGGCCAGCGTCCTGCGTCGACGGTCGGACCCCGGCTCGCGACCGTGGGGGCCCGACCGCGGGGACGAGCCGGTGTGACGCACAGCCGATTCGTGCGTTGCCAATCGCGTCGCCGTCTGGGACAATGAACGAGGAGGTGAGCCGTGGCCCTGTCCGAGGACGAACAGAGAATCCTGCGTCAGATCGAAGCCGATCTGCAGAACGACGAGCGGTTCGCCCAGCGGGTGTCCTCGTCGGGCCTCTACACGCATTCGGTGCGTACGGTTCGCTGGGCGATCCTCGGTCTGGTCGTTGGCTTCGGACTGTTGGTGTTGAGCCTGCGCGTCCACTATCTCGCGGCGTTCGCCGTGTTCATGGTGATGCTGTTCCTGCTCGGTTTGATCGAACGCAACGCCCGGGCCATGAGCAAGGCCGGAATCAAAGACCTCACGGGCGCGATCCGCAAGGCGCGCTCGGGCGGTCGCACCCCCTGAATCGATCGTGCGTCAGTCGCCGTGACCGCTCAGTCGTGCCGCCGCACGGGGCGACCAGACACGGGCGAGTGAACGACCCGCACGGGAGCGCCGCTCGGCGATCCAGTCCTCGACGGCGTCGGTGAGTTCGGCGAGGTCGTCGGGATCGCGTTCGGCGAACAGCACGAGTTCCACGGCGCGAGCGAGACGACGGGGAACCTCGTCGTCGCCGACCGTCAACGTCGCGGCCACTTCGCTCGGAGTCGAGGTCCGAGACGGGGACACCCCGCTCTCGGCGATCATGCGACGCCACAGCACGAGCACGGGGTGACGCGGGTGTCGTCGGGCGAGACGCGCGACCCACGCCCGCACGATGAAGGGCCAGGCGGCCAGAGCGAGGACCACGAGCACCATCGCCAGGAGACCCGGACCCACGTTCGATGAACCCGTGATCGTGGGGATCGTCGTTCCGGTCGACGGCGGCGGACCCGTCAGGGTGGTCGGGGTGGACCCGGCGGTCGAGGTGGGGGGCGCCAACGTCGTGGTCGTCGGCTCGGTGGGGTCGGACCCGCCCTCGTCTTGTTGGGGAACCACGCCGGTGTACGAGGTGTTCGGAGCGCCACGACCGGGCGTCGGTTCGAACAGCAGCCAACCGAGATCGTCGAACCAGACTTCCGGCCACGCGTGGGCGTGTCGACTGCGCACGATGTAGCCGCCGTTACCGTCGCTTTGGCCCGGGGTGAATCCGAGCGCGACCCGCGTCGGCAACCCGATCGATCGCGCCATCACCGCGAAGGTCGAGGCGAACTGCTCGCAATACCCGGTTCGTCGGGAGATGAACTCGAGAAAGGCATCCTCGTCGGTGATCGACGGAGCGTCGAGCGAGTAGGTGAAGCCGTCACGGAAGTAGTTCTGCAATCGCAACGCCTTCTCGAAAGGTGTGGCGGCCCCGGCCGTGACGTCGAGGGCGATGCGCCGCAATTCGTCCATCTGTCCGCTCGACGGGAGGTCGACGAGTCCCGTCGACGGCGGCCGATCGACGCCCACGCCGGCCACGACGGCGCTCGGAGGGTCGACGACCTCGGACGCCATCTGATACGAGTCGCCACTCTGCAGGCCGGTGCCTCCGACGAGCAAGGTTCCCGATCGCGACTCGTAGTACAGGCTTCGTGAGGCGGCGCGCAGTTGCACCGGCTCGAAGACCGACGGGGCCATGTTCCCCTCGAGGCCGGCGATCTCGTAGGTCTGGGTGATCATCCGCGCGAACGTCGATCGTGACTCGGCGAGCTCGCCCCCGGCGCTGTCGAGATCGGCCTGGGAGATGCCCCACGTCGCGCCGTCGAACTCCGAGAGCGAGGTGAGTCGCCAATACGAGGGTTCGTCGGCCGAGACGGTGAAGAGCACGGTGTCCGAGCGGTCTCCCAAGCGACCGCGCACGTCGACGAGTGGTTCCACCACCCGTCCAGGTCCGTCGTCGCGTCCGAGGATGGCCGGCTCGCCGGCTCCGGGCAGGGACGGCCCGACCCAGCCGGCCATCAGTGCGACGGTCGCGGCGATCGCGAGCGCGGCCACCGGGCGTTGGGCATCGCGACGCAACGCGGCCACCGCGAGCAACGCGCACCCCAACCACACGGCGGTGACCATGACCCGATGACGATCCTCGCCGACGATGGCGATCACCACGAAAACGATCGAACCGGGGACGAGTGCCTCACCGCGACCGGCGGCCCGGAACGCGAAGGTGTCGGAGAGGGCGGCGACGGCGCCGATGGCCAGGCACGCGACCAACCCGAAACCGGTGGCCATGTCGAGCGGGGGCTTGACGTCGCCGATCAGTTCGGCCGACGCCGAGATCTGCGCGGCGACCGCGTCCCACGTGCGCCCGAGTGGGAGGCCGTACCACAAGGTGTCGCGCTCGCGCGCCCACGCGGTGACGGTCCACACGGCGATCGCCTGGGCTCCGAGCGCGACGAGCGCGGGCCAGCGCAGCCAACGGGTCACGAACGCCACGACATGCGTGAAGGCGGCCACGAGGAGCAGGCTGGGCAGGAAGTCGCGGTACTCGAACACCCGAACGAAGCTCAAGGCGAGAGCTCCGGTCGAGGCCGCCACGGCGACCGTGGCGACGGGACGCAGATCGCGCGTGTTCACCACGATCCCCGTCGGCGTGGTCGTACGAAACGACTCCAGACGTCGGCGAAGGTCGACAGACTTGCGCACTCGGTGGTGAGCCAGGGCGCTGGCACCGGCTCGACCGAATCGGCGGTGGTGATCACGAGACCGACGCCCGGTCGGGGTCGCAGGCCGTCGAGTCGGGCCGTCAACGCGGCGTCGACCCGACCGGTGATCACCACGCGAGCGATCACCGCCGTCGGATCGCGGGGATCGATGGCGGCGAGCGCGCCTCCCGATAAGGGGCCGACGAGAGCGAGTTGGTCGAGGGCCGAGGTCGGGTCGGCGCCACCGGAGTGCCGATCGACGACGAGCCGCGTCGCGCAGTCGGCGGATCCCGAAGCGTCGACGAGCGAGGCCGCGATGCTGACCGCCAACTCGAAGGACTCCTCGGTGTGACGCGTTCGTTCGGTGTCGAGCATCACCTGCAGTTCGAGACGGCGCACCGGTTCGAACTCGTTGACGAGCACGGAGTCGCGTCGCGCCGACGCGCGCCAGTTGACCCGACGCACGTCGTCTCCGGGCCGGTACGAGCGCACGCCCCGGAAGTCGTTGTCGCTCGGGGCGAGGCTGGGCACCTTGCGCAGGGCGTCGACCAGTGCGCCGTCCGCGTCGTCGAACGAGGGAGCCGTCACCGACACGCGGGCCGGTCGAACGAGGAGTCGTTGCGCGGGTGCCACCGTCATGGCCCGGGCGCACAGGCCGAGTGGGTCACGGAGCTCGAGCGAAGTGGGTCCGATGTCGATGACCCCTCGCCGCCGAGCGGTCACGTGAAGGGTGAGTCGTCTTCGGGAACCATTTCGCATCCGGGGCAGGGTCGCCGATGCGGCGGTGTCGGGCCCGAGGCGCTCGTGCACGACGGTCGGTGCCGAACCGTGCTCGAACGTCAGGTCGATGTCGACGGTGACGTCGTCACCGACGGTCGGTCGCGCCGGAGTCGGGTGTCGTTCGACCACCGGGTTCGCTCGCGGTAGTCGCACCACGCACCACGCGAGCATCGGTGCCAGGAGCAACCCGGCGGCGAGCACGAAGAGTTCGACGAGGCCGAGTAGACGTCCGGTGACGGCGGCGATCACGCCGAACACGACCGATGTCAACGCCGCCCGCGTCGGCACGTTCAGCGCCCCGACGGAGCGGCCACCGAGGCGACGATCTCGTTGATCGCATCGTTGGCCGAGAGCCCGCGCGCGGCGGCGTCGTGGCGCACCATCACGCGATGGGCCAACGTCGCCGGGGCGAGTTCTTTGACGTCGTCGGGTGTCGCGTAGTCGCGACCGCGCGAGGCCGCCAGCGCTCGGGTGGCGCGCGCCAGTTGCACGGTCGCCCGGGGCGACAATCCGAGCGCGAGCCCGGAGTGGCGTCGGCTGGCGTGGGCGAGCTCGACGATGTACTCGCGCACCGCGTCGACCATCCTCACCCGTTCGGTCGCCTCGATCATCATGACGACCTCTTCCGAGCTCACCACCGACGAGATCTTTGTGTGCCCCGGTGGATTCGGGTCGGTGATGTCGAACTCGGAGCGACGGTCGGGGTACCCGATGGAGATGCGCATGAGGAATCGGTCGAGCTGGCTCTCGGGAAGTTGGTACGTCCCCTCGTGCTCGACGGGGTTCTGGGTGGCGATGACGAAGAACGGCCGGGGAAGCGGTCGACTCGTGCCGTCGACCGTTACCTGTCGTTCCTCCATCGCCTCGAGGAGCGCCGATTGCGTCTTGGGCGAGGCCCGGTTGATCTCGTCGGCGAGCACGATGTTCGTGAAGATGGGTCCGGGGAGGAAGTCGAACTGCTCACGTTCGCGACTCCACATCGATGCTCCCACCACGTCGGCCGGCAGCAGGTCGGGAGTGAACTGCACGCGTTGCCAGGCGCAGTCGATCGAAGCGGCCAACGCCTTGGCGAGGCTGGTCTTGCCCACACCCGGCACGTCCTCGATGAGCAGATGGCCGTCGGACAGCAGACCGACGACCGCGAGCTCGATCACCGAGCGCTTCCCGCGCAGAACGATTCCGACGTTGTCGACGATCGAATCGAACATTCCGGCGAACGATCTGGAGGAACTCATCTCCGACACGCTAGAGGGTGTGGCGCGACGCATGACGGCGGGCAACCGAAAGCGACCGGAGATACCGTGGAGGCGTGCGGGATGCGGTGCTGGCGGTCGACATTGGTGGTACGAAGTTGGCCGTCGGAGTGGTGGCGGTGGACGGGACGATCGTGCGACGAGACCGCATTCCGACTCCGGCGCGCGACCCCTGGCCCGCTTTGCGGGCGTTGATGGGTCGGGTCATGGCGGCCACGTCCGAGGTGCGACTGGTGGCCTGTGGTGTGGCGTGCGGCGGACCGATGGCCACGCGGGGCGAACGGGTGTCGCCTCTGCACATCCCGGCGTGGCGCGATTTCGCGCTTCGCGCCGCGGTCGAGGAGGCGACCGGACTGCCGGTGCACGTCGACAACGACGCCAAGGCTCTGGCCCTGGCGGAGGGCTGGCTGGGGGCCGCGGTCGGGGAGTCGGACTTCATGGCGGTGGTCGTGGGCACCGGTGTCGGAGCGGGCATCGTGTCGGGTGGTGCGCTCGTCGACGGTGACGCCGGAAACGCCGGACACGTGGGGCACGTCATCGTGGGCAACGAACGCCGCCCGTGCCGTTGTGGCGGTTTCGACTGTCTCGAGACCTACATCAGCGGCGTCGCGGTGGAGCTCGAAACCGGACGCGCACCCAGTTACGCGTCGCCCGGGCTCGTGGAGCGCAACGGCCGTCTGTTGGGTCGCGCCACCGCGTCGGTCGCGGCTCTGTGCGATATCCGGACGGTGGTCGTGGGTGGAAGCGTTGCGCTCGGTTGGGGTGAGCCGTTCTTCGCGGCAGCCGAACGTGAATTCTCCGCTCGTTCGCGGATCGGTTTCACCCGGGGGCTCACGATCGTGCCGTGTCGCGACGGTGCTGACTCCGCACTGATCGGCGCGGCGGCCGTGGCGTTGCGGTTTTCCCTCTAGGTTCGGTCTAGTTTCGGTTCCATGCGCCCCACGTACGAGCCCTCCGTCGAGACCTTCCGTGCCCGCATTCGATCGTTCCTGTCGGCAAACCTGCCCGGCGATTGGCGCGGTATCGGGACGCTCGGCGCCGACGAGACGCACGAATGGGTGATGAACTGGCGTCGCGTTCTGCACCGCGAGGGCTATCTGGCCCCGGGTTGGCCCGCCGAATACGGCGGCGGGGGCATGTCGGCTCTCGAGCAGGTGATCGTGGCCGAGGAGTTCGCCAAGGCCGGCGTTCCCACCGGGGGCCCGAACGACGGTTTCGGCATCACCATGTTGGGGAACACCTTGTTGCGCTGGGGCACCGAGGAACAAAAGCGCCACTATCTCCCGCGCATC
The DNA here is from genome assembly GCA_046093625.1 of Actinomycetota bacterium. GTDB lineage: Bacteria > Actinomycetota > Acidimicrobiia > Acidimicrobiales > Ilumatobacteraceae > Casp-actino8. The sequence continues at coordinate 1,373 of JBJTFY010000031.1, read as the reverse complement.
CTGTCGAACGAGGACATCTGGTGCCAGGGATACAGCGAGCCCAACGCCGGAAGCGACCTCGGCAACCTCGGACTGCGTGCGGTCCTCGACGGTGACCAGTGGGTGCTCAACGGCCAGAAGATCTGGACCTCGGCGGGGCACCTCGCCGATCACATCTTCACCTTGGCGCGCACCGACCCCGACGCCCCCAAGCACAAGGGCATTTCGTTCCTGCTCGTCGACATGCGCCAACCGGGTGTCGAGGTCCGGCCCATCAAGATGATCAGCGGCGAGAGCGAGTTCAACGAGGTCTTCTACACCGACGCCGTGTGCCCGAAGGACAACGTCGTGGGCGGTGTGAACAATGGGTGGGCGGTGGCCATGACGCTTCTCGGTTACGAACGGGGCGAGGGCGCGGCCACCGTGCCGGTGCGGTTCCAGGCCGAACTCGACCGCCTGTTGTTGCTCGCCAAGGAGTGCGGGGTCGACCACGATCCTCGCATCCGTCAACGATTGGCTTGGGCGTACTCGAAGGTGCAGATCATGCGTTACCTCGGCCTGCGGACCCTCACCAAGTTCCTGGCGGGCCATCATCCCGGGCCCGACGGTGGCATCTTCAAGCGCTACTGGAGCGAGTATCACAAAGAGGTCACCGAACTCTCGCTCGACATCCTCGGCGCCGCCGCGCTCGTGCCCGAGGGCCGCAAGCCCACCAACTCGTTCCAGCCCGACGATCGCTCCGCGCCGAACACGTCGGGGAGTTGGGTCGGGGCGTTCCTCAACGCGCGCGCCGGGACCATCTACGCGGGCTCGTCGCAGATCCAGTCGAACATCATCGGCGAGATGGTCCTCGGCCTGCCCAAGGAGCCCCGACCGACATGAGTCGATTGGCTCGCGGGTCGGCGTACGCCCGCGTCATCGCGGGGGTGGTGGCCCGTCCGGCCTACTGGTCCGTGGCCGTGCGGGTCGTGCGCCGGTTGGCCCCGTCCGGTTGGTGGCGACGCCCGCCGTTCCTGCCGATCCCCAGCGCCTCGTACGCTCGCTTTCGCCTGCAGACGCAATACGGAGGTGATGCGGCGCTTCCGACCGTCGCCGATGTGCTGAAATACCTGCAATGGGTGCGACAGTGGGACGCGGCGCGATGAGCGGGTCGTCGAGACGACGGCGAAGGGTTCTCTGACCCATGCGCAGCGCGCTCGTGCTCAATGCCTCGTACGAGCCGCTGAGCGTCGTGCCCGCGCGCCGCGCCGCCTGTCTGGTCCTCGACGACAAAGCCGAGGTCGTCGAACACGACGGCACGCTCCTGCGTTCGGAAAGTCTCGCGGTGCCGAACCCGCTCGTGATCCGCTTGCGGTACATGGTGAAGGTCCCGTACCACCGACGCACCGCGTTGT
>JBJTFY010000030.1:0-8383 GCA_046093625.1 Actinomycetota bacterium | reverse complement strand
TCGACACCATCACCTTGACCCCCAACAACCGGTACGAGTACTTCCCGAGCTTCATGTTGCGGGGTCTCACCGATCTGGAGATCGAGTTCACGCCCGCGAAGGTCGCGTCGTGAGCGGCGCGCTGGCCGGCAAGACCGCGGTCGTCACCGGTTCCAGTCGGGGCATCGGTCGCGGAACGGCGATCGCTTTGGCCGAGATGGGGGCGACCGTGTACATCACGGGCCGCAACACCGGCGACGGTCCGTTGACCATCGACACCACGGCCAAGATGGTGAACGACGCCGGTGGCGTCGGGATCGCCGTCAAGGTCGACCACTCCGACGACGCTCAGATCGCCGATTTCTTCGCCCGGGTCGCCTCCGAGGCGGGTCGGCTGCACGTGTTGGTGAACAACGTGTACAAGATCCCCGACCCGCCCGCGTGGGGCGGGGGGTTCTGGGAGCATCCGATCAGCATCTGGGACGACCAGGTGGGCATCGGTTTGCGCGCGCACTACGTGGCTTCGTGGCACGCCGCACCGCTGTTGTTCGCCGGTGGCGCGGGCGGCTCGATCATGAACGTCTCGTCGCCCGGCGGTAGTTCGTACCACTTCAGTTCGTCGTACGGTGCCGGCAAGGCCGGTCTCGACCGTCTGAGCGCCGACATGGCGCTCGAACTGAAGCCTCAGGGGATCGCCTGCTGTTCGATCTACCCGGGGTCGGTGGCCACCGAATTCATCCAGGAGTGGGCGGGCAAGCGGGGCAGCGATCTCACCAAGGCCCAGACGACGCTGGGCGTCGGTCGGGCCATCGCCGCGTTGGCGGTCGCTCCCGACCTCATGGATCGCTCCGGCACCATCCAATGGGTCGAGGACATCTCGGCCGAGTTCGACGTGCGCGACGAGAACGGCAACCTCGCACCGGTGTATCCGGGGCGCATCCGCCGCTGAGTCGGTTCCGTCGCTCGATCAGAATTCGAGCGTCAGTCGGTCGACGCCCCGGATCGTCAGGCGATCGCGCCAGGTGATCTCGCCGACCGCGGTCATCGTCGGGTGACGGGCCACGAGTGAGCCCACCGCCACCTCGGCTTCGAGTTTCGCCAGGTTGCTGCCGAGGCAGTAGTGGATGCCGGCCGCGAACGCGAGATGGCGTCCGGCGTTCGCCCGGTCGAGGCGGAGTGTGTTCGGTTCGTCGAACATCGCCGGATCGTGGTTGCCGGCACCGAGCACGGTGGTGACGACGGTCCCGGGTTCGATGGTCACCTCGCCGTCGGTGCCGGGATAGCGCACCGGGACCATCGGCACCCGCACCGTCTGTTGCACCGGACCGTCGAATCGGAGCAACTCGTCCACCGCCCGCGGACCGATGTCGGGTCGCGTGTGCCACAGCGCCAGTTGATCGGGATGGTTCAGGTGGGCGTTCACCGAGTTGCCGATGAGATTGACCGTCGTCTCGTGGCCCGCGATGTAGAGCAGGACGACGAACGAGATCAGTTCGGCCGGATCGAGCGTGTCGCCGTCGTCTTCGACCGCGATCAGTGCCGACAACAGGTCGTGGCCGGGCCGCGCGCGGCGCTTCTCGATGATGTCGAAGAGGTAGGGGATCAATTGGGCGAACGCCTCGTCGACGAGGATCAGATCATCCATGGTCGACGCCGGCTCGAGGGCGAAGGTGATCACCTGGCTCCACTCGCGCAATTCGTCGGCCCGCTCGGTGGGCATGTCGAGCAGGTCGGAGATCACCTGGAACGGAATGGGGAAGGCCAGTTCGTCGACGAGTTCGATGCCTCCGCGGGCGGTGGCCCGGTCGAGAACGTCGTCGACCAACTGCTGCACGCGGGGACGCAATCGCTCGATCGACGACGGCGTGAAGGCCTTGCTGACGAGACGACGCAACCGCGTGTGATCGGGTGGGTCGAGATTCAGGATCGTCTTGGACGCGTTGCGACTGCGACGGCGGTCGCGCTTGGCCCGGGCGAGCGGATCGGTCGGCTCGTTGGCGTTGGCCTCGATGTCGCGGCTGAAGTCGTTGCTGCGCAAGGTGTAGGCCACGTCCTCGTAACGGGTGAGGATGATCGCGTCACCGGAACGGTGCACGGGGTCGTGTTCGCGCAACGCGTCGTAGAAGGGGTAGGGGTCGGCCCGGAACGCCGGATCGAGCGGAGTGAAACGGGCCAAGGAGCGATCGGTCATCGCAGGGCCTTCATCGATTCGCTGAGCGCGTCGACGATTCGGTCGATCTGGGCGTCAGCGATCATGAGCGGAGGACAGAACGCGTTGGTGTCGGTGCCGATTGCCCGGGTGATCACCCTGCGTTCGAGCATCGCATCGCGAACCGCGAAGGCGTCGACCCCGGGGTGATGGCCGACCGCCCACACCGCGCCGTCGCCGCGGACCGATGCGATGGTGCCGTCGTCGGCCAGTGCCCGGAGTCCACTCGACAGTCGATGTCCGACGTGATGGGCGCGCTCGACGAGTCCCTCGCGACGCATGATGTCGAGGTTCGTGAGGGCCGCCACGCAGGCGGTGGGATGTCCCGAATAGGTGAAGCCCGTGCGCAGGAAGAAGCCCGGGTCGGCCTCGATCGCGGCGCGCACCGCCGGTCCGACGAAGACCCCGCCCAACGGCTGGTAACCGGACGTGACGGCCTTGGCGAAAGTGACGAGATCCGGGCGCACGCCGAAGCGATGAGCCGCGAACCAATGTCCGAGGCGACCGAACCCGGAGATCACCTCGTCGTAGATGAGGTGCGCACCGTGCTGGTCGCACAGCCGACGCACCGACTCGAGATAGCCCTCGGTCGGTGGGTACACGCCCCCGGCGCCTTGGACCGGTTCCACCAACACCGCGGCCACGGTCGAACCGCGATCGCTCATGAGTGTCGCCAGGGCTTCGACGTCGTCGGCGGGCACCTGCACGACGTCGCCCACGTACGGCGCGTACCCCTCGCGGTTGGGGGCGATGCCTTGGGCGCTCGTGCCGCCGTAGGCGGTGCCGTGGTAACCGCGCTGTCGCGAGATGATCAAGGTGCGTTCCGGGTGACCGGCCTGGATGTGGGCGAGTCGGGAGAGTTTCATCGCGGTGTCGACGGCCTCGGACCCCGACGAGGTGAAAAAGACCCGCGCGTCCGTCATGGGGGAGATCTCGACCAGTTCGGCCGCCAGCTGTTCGGCCGGGGCGTTCGTGAACGGGTCGAAGGTCGAATAGGCGGCCAGAGTTCCGGCTTGGCGGGCGATCGCCGCGGCGATGTCGGACCGGCCGTGACCCACCGCGCAATACCAGAGGCTGGCCATGCCGTCGATGTACTCGTTGCCCCGGTCGTCGTAGACGACCGCTCCCTGGCCTCGGACGAGGGTGATGAAGTCGTCCTTGGTGGGTTTGGCGAAAGGGTGCAGGAAGGCGGAGGCCATGTCGCCACGGTAGTTCCGACCGTCCCGTCCGGCCCGGGGTTGTCTCCTGAAATAAGAATGATTACCATAATTGACGTGTCCGTCCTTCGCCGTTTCGCCGTACTCGCCGTCGCCTTGACCGGTTCCCTGGTCGCCTGTGGGGGTGACGACGGCCCGAGTGCCGGGGACCGGCCGACGGTGGTGGTGACGACGTCGATCCTCGGAGCGGTGGTGAGCGAGGTCGTGGGCGACGCGGCCGACGTCGAGGTGCTGATGGCCAACGGCACCGACCCGCACGAGTGGGAGGCGTCCCCCAAGGACATCGAGAGGCTCACGGAAGCCGACTTCGTGGTCGTCAACGGACTCGGCCTCGAAGAGTCACTCGTCGAAGCGGTGGCGTCCGTGCGGGCCCGCGGGATCCCGGTTTTCGAGGCGGCTCGGAACGTCGACGTGATCGCCGTGGAAGGCGCCGAGGCCGAGGAGCACCCCGACGGTGATCCGCACTTCTGGACCGACGGTTCGGCGATGGCCGAGGTGGCCATGGCGCTCGGTGACGCGTTGTCCGACGCGGGCATCGACGTCGGCGACCGCGCGTCGGTGGTGTACGAGGATCTGCTGACGCTCGACAACGACGTGCGTGAACGGGCGGCGACGCTCGACGCGAACGCCCGCAAACTGGTGACCGGACACGAGTCGCTCGCCTACTTTGCGCGCTCGTACGGCTTCGAATTGGTCGGCGCCGTGGTGCCCGGTCTGAGCAGCGAGGCCGAGGTGTCGGCGGGTGAGTTGTCCGACCTGAAGCGCCTGATCGAATCCGAAGGCGTTTCGGTGATCTTCACCGAGATCGGAACACCGTCGCAGGTGGTCGGGGCCATCGCGGACGAATTGGACGCCCGCGTCGTCGAGATCGACACGCATCTTCTTCCCGCCGAGGGTGGTTATGAGGCCTTCCTCACGGGCCTCGTATCCGCCATCGTCGACGCGCTCGCGTCATAACCTCGCCCCGTGTCGTACTTGATCGACCCCTTCGTCGACAACGACTTCATGTTGCGGTCGTTGGTCGCGGGGGCCCTGGTGTCGATCTCGTGTGCGCTCGTGGGCACCTACGTCGTGTTGCGCGGTATGGCGTTCGTCGGGGACGCATTGGCTCACGGGGTTCTCCCGGGGGTGGCCGGTGCCGTGTTGCTGGGTGCTCCCGTGATGCTCGGCGCGGCGGTGGGGGCGGGCGCGATGATCGTCGGCATCTCCTTCATCACCGCGCGTTCACGACTCTCCAACGACTCGGCCATCGGACTCCTCTTCATCGGATTGCTGGCGCTCGGCGTGGTGATGGTGTCGAGTTCGGACTCGCTCACCGGAGACCTGGACGCAATTCTGTTCGGCGAGTTCCTCGGCGTGAACGGCCGTGATCTACTGGTGCAGACCGTGGCCCTCGTCGTGGTGGGCGCGGTCTGTGCCGTGGCCGCTCGTCCGTTCTTGTTGTTGTGCTTCGATCCCGACATGGCCGAGTCCATGGGGTTCAGCTCGCGTCGATACCACCGGACCCTGCTCGTGCTGGTGGCCGGAACCGTGGTGGTGTCGTTCCAGACCGTGGGGGCCCTGTTGGTGTTCGGCATGTTGCTCGCGCCCGCGGGCACGGCGGCAATCGTGACCCGACGCGTCGGTTCGATGATGGGCCTGGCCGCGGTCATCGGCGTGTCGTCGACCTATCTCGGATTGTTGGCGTCGTACCACCTCGACTGGGCGGCGGGTGCGTCCGTGGTGTTGTGTGCCGTGGCGATCTTCTTCGTGGTGTTGGTCGTGGTCTCGTCGAAGAAGCGGGTGTCGCGTGCCTGAGCGCGCGCCCGTGTTGTCGGCGCGTCGTCTGTCGGTCGGGTACGAGGGACGTGCGGTGCTCGCGGGGGTCGACGCCCACGCCGTGTCCGGGGGATCGATCGCCCTCGTGGGGCCGAACGGTTCGGGGAAGTCGACGCTGTTGCGCACGTTCGCGGGACTGTTGGCGCCGGTCGCGGGAGCGGTGGAGGTGTGCGGGTCGCCGGTGAAATCCGCCGCGAGTCGCATTGCATACCTCAACCAGTTCCACGGCAACGCGCTGTCCTTGCCCCTACGCGTGTCCGACGTCGTGCACCTCGGGCGTCTGGACCGTCGGGGTCGATTCGCCCGTCGCACCTCCGACGATCGCACGGCGGTGGCCGAGGCGATGGAGCGCATGCGCATCGCCGATCTGGCCGACGCCGCGTTGCGCGACTTGTCGGGCGGCCAACGCCAGCGGGTGTTCCTCGCCCAGGTGCTGGCCCGGCGGGCCGACGTTCTGTTGCTCGACGAGCCGACGGTGGGGCTCGATGCCCCGGCGCGTGCGGTGTACATCGAGGCCCTCGATGCCGAGCGCGACCGCGGTGCGGTGGGTGGTGACCGCCACGCACGATGTGGGTGAAGCGGCGCGCTGCGACCGGGTCATGTTGCTGGCCGGTCGTCTGATCGCCGACGGCCCGGCCGACGTGGTGTTGACGCCCGACAACCTGCTGGCCACATTCGGAATCGGCCTCTCCCGCTCCGGTGACCGTCTGGTGGTCACCGAACACGGTCACCACGATCACCACGATCACTGACGCGCGTCAGTGTTCGTCGTAGTGGTCGCCGTGCGCGGCGTGCAGGTGGCCGTCGTGCAGATAGTCGACGTGGTCGCCGTGGGGGATGGCGACGTGTCCGCACTCGGGTCCGTGTTCGTGGGTGTGTTCGGCGTGAGCCACGCACTCGTCGGAGTCGCATTCGTCCCAATGGTTGTCGTGTTGGTGATGACGATGACCGTCGTGCACGTAGTCGACGTGGTCGTCGTGGGCGACCGCGACGTGACCGCAATCGGGTCCGTGAACGTGAGGATGGCGTGGGTCCACAACGTCAGTATGACATCGGACGCCCGCTCGGGTTGGGCACCGGGACGCCCGAGGGTGTCAAATGAGGCATGGCGCGTTTCGACCGGTTGATCGACGATTTGATGGATGTCACCGTCGTCCCGGGGTACACCCGACTCGGCTTCGCCCTTCGTTCGCGGTCGCGCGATTGGGAGCAACTGGTCGACGGGGCGTTGAACGGCCGCACGGTCGTGATCACCGGAGCCACCTCGGGCCTCGGGCTGGCCACGGCCCGCCGATTGCGGACCCTCGGGGCGAACCTCGTTCTGGTGGGCCGCGACCGCGAGCGCACCGAGCGGGCGGCACGCGAGATCGCGGGCTCGTCGACCGACACGGTCGATGTCCACGTGGCCGACATGGCCGAACCCGCCCAGGTGCGCGAGGTCTCGACCGCTCTCGCGCGTCTCGGCACGATCGATGTGCTCGTGCACAACGCCGGAGCCTTGTCGAAGGGTCGGGTGGTCAATTCGATCGGGATGGAAACCACCTTGGCCGCCCAGGTGATCGGCCCCCACATCATGACGACGTCGTTGATCGACTCCCTCGTCGGGGGTCGGGTGATCACCGTGTCGTCGGGCGGTATGTACGCCGCGCCCCTCCCGAACGTCGACGACCCGACGACGTCGGTCTTGCGGGCGGCGGGGTACGACGGAACACGGCAGTACGCGGCGGCCAAGCGCATGCAGGTGACCTTGAACGAGATGTGGGCGACGCGCGAGTCGCGAGTGTGTTTCGCGGCCATGCACCCGGGTTGGGCCGACACCCCGGGCGTGCGCACGTCGTTGCCCGGGTTCGCGCGGATCACGGGTCCTCTCCTTCGCGACGCCGACGAAGGGGCCGACACCACCGTGTGGCTGGCCGCGACCCGTACCGACATCGGTTCCGGGGGTTTCTGGTGTGACCGGGCCCGGCGCCCGATCCACAAGTTGCCCTCGACGCGCCGATCCGACACCCCCGACCGCCGCGAAGCCCTGTGGCGTTGGTGCGAGGGTCAGCTCTGACTCAGGGTCGTCTCACGATCGGTTCATGATCTCGTCGGCGTACCGTCCGGCGCGAACGAGGTCGGCCATGCGGCGCATCGCCGGCTCGCTGTGCCGGAAGAAGCGCAGGTATCCCGCACACAGATGATTGAGTCCGGGCTCGCCGTCGGGCGTGCGAGCGAAGCGGTCCTTGGGACATCCGCCGTGACACGCGTAACGGACGTCGCACTCGACGCACATCCGCGGGAGCGACTCCTGCTTGTGTCGGCCGAACCGGACCTGTTGGGGTGACGCGACCATGTCCGCCATTGGTCGCTCGAGGATGTTACCCAACCGGTGATCGGGCTCGACGAAGTGATCGCAGGAGTACAGGTCGCCGTTGTGTTCGAGGGCCAGTGCGGCGCCACAGGTGGGGGCGTGCACGCACAACGAATGCAGATCGAAGTGGGCGCCGAGGGTGACGTCGAACAACTGGATGAACACCTCGCCGACGTCACGGGTCACCCACTCGTCGAAGATGGCGCACAAGAACTCGCCGTACCCCTCACCGCTCACCGAACGCGACGTCACCAGATCGCCGTTCTGCGTGTACAGGATTCGACGCCGTCCTCGGCCGGTGCTCCAGCCCTCCTCGGCGAGCGACAGCGTGGCCGCGGTCGCCCGTTCGACGATCGGGATGAACTGCAGGTGACGGGCCCCCAGATCGTCGCGCAGATGGTGGTAGACCTCGAGGGGTCGGTCGACGTTGGCGGCACTGACGGAGCACAGGAGGTTCACCTCCACACCACCCGCACGCAACCGGTCCCAGGCTCGGAGCACGTCGGCGTGACTGCCCCGACCGTCCTTCCACACCCGGTACCGGTCGTGCAGGTCCGCCGGACCGTCGATGCTCAAGCCGACGAGCACCCGGTGTCGACGCAGCAGTTCGACCCACGCATCGTCGATCAAGGTTCCGTTGGTCTGCAACGAGTGTTCGATCTGTTGGCCCGGGCGGGCCGCGGCCTCGGCCATGTCTAGGGCCCGCCGGAAGAATTCGAACCCCATCAACGTCGGCGCGCCGCCCTGCCACGCCACGGTCACCGGGACGGCGGGCGGGGCGTCGAGCATATTGCTCAGGTACGCCGC
>JBJTFY010000029.1:0-15809 GCA_046093625.1 Actinomycetota bacterium | reverse complement strand
GCCAGCATGTAGAAGACACCGGCCTCGAAGTCGGTGAACCAGGCGTCGGGTCCGAAGGGGACCACGGCCACCAGCAAGAACGTGGACACCAGCACAACCAGCGGGGCGATCTTGAAGATGAAGCGATCGGCGCGCTCGGGGGTGATGTCCTCTTTCTGCAGCCACTTGCCCACCTCGGCGAACAACTGCATCGACCCGTAGGGACCGGCCTCCATCGGACCGAGGCGGCTCTGCATGAACGACATCATCTTGAAGAGGAAGACGTACACGATAGTTCCGGCCGGCAACAGCACGGCCACCACCCCACCGAGCACGCGCAACAGCGCTTGGGCCCAGTAGGGAAGATCGGCGGCGAGAAGGCTGGCGCTCATCAGCGGTCGATGTCCCCGAGGATGAAGTAGAGCGAGGCCAGGATCGTGATGATGTCGGGCACGTAGACACCCTTGAGCACCCACGGCACGATCGAGATGTTGTTGAAACTGGCCGAGCGGATCTTGGTGCGGAAAGGACCGAGGTCGCCCTTGCTGACCACGTAGTAACCCATCTCACCGAGCGGGTTCTCGGTCGACACCCAGGCTTCGCCCTCGGGAACCTTGATGATGCGCGGCACCTTGGCCATCACCGGGCCCGACGGGATGCCGTCGAGCAACTGGTCGACGATGCGCGTCGACTCGCGCACCTCTTGGAGGCGCACCCAGCAACGCGCGAAGCTGTCGCCGTCCGGATGGGTCCAGACCTTCCAGTCGACCTTGTTCCAGGCCATCGGCAGGGTCTGGTCGCGACGCAGGTCCCAGTCGACGCCACTGGCGCGCAGGTTCGCACCCGAGAGCCCGTACTGCAACGCGACGTCCTTGGGGATCACACCGATGCCACGCGTACGGCTCTGGAAGATCTCGTTGCCGAAGAGGAGGTTCTCCATTTCGTCGCAGAAGTTGCGCAACTTCTTCATGACCACGCGGGTCTCGTCGACGAAACCCGCGGGCAGGTCGTCCTTCAGGCCACCGATACGGTCGAAGTTCGGGTGGAATCGACCGCCGGTCGCCCCCTCGATCAGGTTGAGCACGTACTCGCGGTCGCGGAACGCCATGAACACCGGCGTGATGGCGCCCATCTGCACCCCGAGGTCGCCGAGGAACAACGAGACGTTGGCGATGCGCGACAGTTCGAAGAGGATGGTGCGGATCCATTGCGCGCGCGGGGGCGCCTCGATCTCCATCAGCTTCTCGGCGGCCAGGATGAAGGGCACCTCGTTGGCGAAACTGCCCAGCCAGTCGATGCGGTTCACGAGCGCGGTCACCTGCGGGTAGGTGCGCACCTCGGTGAGTTTCTCGTAACCGCGATGCATGTACCCGCACGACGGTTCCGCCCACACCACCTGCTCGCCGTCGAGCCGCGCGATGATGCGCAGCGTCCCGTGGGTCGCCGGGTGCTGGGGTCCGATGTTGAGGGTCATGCCCTCGGTCTCGAGTTCGACGTTCAGGCGTGCGTCGGCCGCTTGCGCCGCGATGTACGACATGTGCCGGCGGTCGATGAGGGATTCGGTGGAGGTCATTCGGCGTCACCTTCCTCGTCATCGGACCCGCCCGGCAGGGGCTCGACGTCGACGATTCCGGGCCACGGTTTCACGAGTCGCGCGAGCAACGGGAAGTCCTTGCGCAGCGGATGTCCCTCGAAATCGGTGGGCAGGTACATGTTGCGCAGGTCGGGATGACCGGCGAAACCGATGCCGAACATCTCGTGCGTCTCGCGCTCGTGCCAGTTCGCCCCGGCGAACACCGGGATCCAGGACTCGACGACCGGCGCGTCGTCGTCGACGTCGCACTTCACGTTGACGCCGACGTGCAACTCGGGGTGCACCACGCGGGCCAGCACCTGCAGGCGCGTCGCGCCTCCGGCGTAGCCCTGGCGAATCGTGTCGTCGCGTTCGGGCGGCGGGGCGGTGGGATCGTCCTCGCCCTTGCCGAACGGCGAGGGCATCCAGTCGACCGCCGACAGGAAGCAGAAGTACTCGAAGCCCGCGGCACGCAGGGCGTTGCCGGTCTGGCGCCACGCGTCGGTGCGCACGCGCACCCACACGTCGTCGCCCGGCTTGACGTGACTGTCGAGCAGGGCGTCACCGATGGCCACGCGCAGATCGTCGACGATGCGCTCGCGCAAGGTGTCACCGGGGATCTCGGCCACGGCGTCAGTCGACACGGGCCACCCCCTTGGCCGAGCGCGCCGTCTTGGCCGACGACTCACCCACCACGATCGGCTTGCTGCCCTCGCCGCGCCAACGCGCACCCATGTCCTCGTTGCGGATGCGCTGTTGCAACAGCACCACGCCTTCGAGCAGGGCCTCCGGGCGCGGGGGACAACCGGGCACGTACACGTCGACGGGGATGATCTGGTCGACGCCCTTGGTCACCGAGTAACTGTCCCAGTACGGGCCGCCACAGTTGGCGCACGAGCCCATCGAGATCACGTACTTCGGGTCGGGCATCTGCTCGTAGAGACGTTTGAGGGCCGGCGCCATCTTGTCGGTGACGGTTCCCGAGATCACGACGAGGTCGGCCTGACGCGGGCTGGCCGGCAACGGGATGACCCCGAGTCGCATGACGTCGTAACGGGGCGAGCCGAAGGCGGCGCCCATCTCGATGGCGCAGCAGGCCAGGCCCCACTGGTACACCCAGAGGCTGTACGAGCGGCCCAGATTGAGTAGTGAATTCAGCGGCTTCGGGAGCCGCCCGCGGTCAACGAGACCCATGTGACTCCTTGTCCATTACACCCAGCGCAAGACGCCCTTGCGCCAGGCGTAGACGAGACCCAACAGAAGAACTCCGACGAACACACCCATCTCGACGAGGCCGAAACCCGCGTAACGCTCGAGCTGCGTGGCCCACGGGAAGATGAACACCGCCTCGACGTCGAAAATCACGAAGAGCAGGGCGAACACGTAGTAGCGGATCTGGCTCTGCGACCAGCCCTCCCCCACGGGGTCGACGCCGCTCTCGTAGGTCAGGAGCTTCTCGCGGTTCGGGTTGTTCGGTCGCACGAGAACCGCGATGCCCAAGAGCAACGAGGCCAACAGCAGGGCGATCAGCCCGAACCAGAACACGATGAGGTACGACCTCAAGAACTCCGACATCGCTGGCGACGCTACTACGGGGTTCGGGACCACTCATAACTTCTCGCCCGCCCGACGAGCGCGCGCCGAACACGTCACACGGTGGGAGATCTCAGCGACGCGTCGAGCCGGCGACCTCGTTCACGAACCAGTCGACGATGGTCGCGCACCCGGCCCGACTCGTCTTCACATGGTCACGAGTCGCCGTCATCACGGACTCGGCCGTCACGCCCATGCGGGACAGATCGTCGGACCCGGCGGTCCACGCCGCGAGCATCGTCTCGGTGGCCTCCGGGTGGAACTGCGTGGCGAACGTCCGCCCGGAACGGATCGCCTGGGGGCCCGAAGCGCTCGTCGCCATGACCTCCCATCCCGCCGGGGGGTCGAAAACGTCGAAATGCCACTGCAACCACGGACCGGGGCCGATCACGGACGGGTGGTCGGACTCCACCCGATGCCACCCGAGTTCGGGCCGCCCGGCCCGACGCACCGCACCTCCGAACGTGTGGGCGATGATCTGGGAGCCGTAACAGATGCCGAAGATGGGTACACCAGTTCGTTCCGCTTCTCTGAGCAGGGCCGACTCGGCCTCCACCTCTCGAGCGACCCGATCCCAATAGACGCTCCATTCCGAGCCGAGGAGCAACACCAGGTCGTGTCCGGCCAGCGCGGGCCACTCCGTGGGAGTCTCCCGATGGCACTCGGTGAAGGCGAACCCGTGCTGGCGGAAACGCTCACCGGCGAAACCGGGATCGGCGTCGTTGAAGTTGGCCACCACGAGAGCGCGCACATGGGTACGGTAGACCGCGCATGACCTCACCCGACAGCCCGGTCGAGATCTCGGCCGACGCCATCCTCGCCGCCCGAGTGGCGGGCCGCTCCGTCGTGAAGCACACCCCGGTCACCGCCTCGGCGGCCCTCAGCGATCGGGTCGGGGGAACCGTGCTCTTGAAGGCCGAGAACATGCAGCGCACCGGCAGCTTCAAGATCCGTGGCGCCATGAACAAGTTGGCCAGCCTGGGTGAGTCGGCCCGAGCCGGGGTCACCGCGGGTAGTGCGGGAAACCACGCCCAAGCCCTCGCCTTCGCCGCCCGCACCCACGGCGTGCCCTGCGAGATCTTCGTGCCCCGCAACGCGCCGATCGCCAAGATGGCGGCCTGTCGGGCCTACGGCGCCACCGTCGTCGAGGGCGGTGACTCGCTCGACGACGCGGTCATCGCGGCGCGAGCCCGGGCCGAGGAAAAGGGCATGCAGTTCTGCCATCCCTACGACGATCCGATCGTCGTGGCCGGTCAAGCGACGCTCGGGCTCGAGTTGATCGCCGACATCGCCGATCTGCGTCGGGTGATCATCCCGCTCGGCGGCGGTGGTCTCGCGAGCGGGGTGGCCATCGCCGTCAAGCAGCACGACCCGACGATCCACGTGATCGGCGTGCAGGTCGAGGCCTGTGCGCCCTACGCGAACGAACAACCGCCGAACGGTCCGGTGATCACGCTCGCCGACGGAATCGCGGTGAAGAAGCCCGGTCAGTACACACGCCCGCTCGTAGAGAAATGGATCGACGACGTCGTGGTGGTCGACGAGGACGCGGTGGCCGACGCCATGGTCCTGCTCATGGAACGGTCGAAGCTCTACGTCGAGGGCGCCGGCGCCGTCGGGGTGTCGGCGTTGCTCTCCGAGCGCGCGGCCCCCGCGCGTTCGGGAACGACCTGTGGGGTGTTGTCCGGTGGCAACGTCGACCTCGGTGTCGTTCCCGGTCTCATCCGTCGACACGAGACTCAAGCGGGACGACGACTGATCCTGTTCGTGAAGGTCAGCGACCGTCCGGGTGGACTCGCCAAATTGTTGTCGGTTTTCGCCGAGGCCGGGGCCAGCGTCATCGACATCGAACACGTGCGCGAGGGCGTCGATCTGCACGTGCGCGAGACCGGGGTGAACGCCGTGCTCGAGGTTCGCGGCCCCGATCATGCCGAGGCGATCATCGACGCCGTTCGACACGCCGGCTACGAAGTCGGCCAGTGACCGCCGTTCACGATCTCCAGAAGACCGTCTTCAACTCGCTGTAGTGATCCATGGCGGTCATCGACAGTTCACGACCGATACCGCTCTGCTTGAAACCACCGAACGGGGTCGAGAAACGCACCGACGAATTGGAGTTCACGCTGAGCGTGCCACCCTCGATGGCCCGTGCGACCCGCATCGCGCGCGCGGCGTCGGCCGTCCAGATCGACCCCGAGAGTCCGTAGGGAGAGTCGTTCGCCAACCGAATCGCGTCGGCTTCGTCGTCGAAGGGGATGACGGTGGCCACCGGCCCGAATATCTCGTCGGTACACAAGCGCGAACGTGGATCGGCCGGCGCGACGATGGTGCACGGGTACCAGTACCCGCCGTTCGTCGGAGCGGATCCCCGCCACGTCGGTTCGGTGCCCTCCATGATCGCTCGCACCCGATCGAGATGGTGACGCGCGAAGAGCGGCCCCATCTGCGTCGATTCGAGCAAGGGGTCGTCGACCACGATGCGCGACGCGGCGTCGATCATCGCCGCGACGAACCGGTCGAACACCGGGCGCTGCACGAGCACGCGCGATCGAGCGCAGCAGTCTTGTCCGCTGTTGTCGAACACCGCACCGGGGGCCGCGGCCGCCACGGCTTCTATGTCGGTGTCGGCGAACACGATGTTCGCGCTCTTGCCACCGAGTTCGAGGGTGACCCGCTTCAAAGACTCGGCGCAACCCGCCATGATGCGCCGACCCACCGCGGTGCTGCCGGTGAAACCGATCTTGCGCACGAGCGGATGCTCGACGAGACGCCATCCCGCGACGTCACCGGTTCCGACCACCACCTGCAGAACCCCCTCGGGTAGTCCCGACGCCAGAGCCAACTCGGCCAATCTCGTCGCGCTCGACGAGGTGAACTCCGAGGGTTTCAACACGACGGTGTTGCCGCAGGCCAGAGCCGGACCGATCTTCCACGCCGCGATGAGCACCGGAAAGTTCCAGGGGATGATGGCACCGACGACACCGAACGGCTCGTGGAAGGTCATCGAGACCCCGTCGGCGACCGGGTAGGTGTGACCGAGGTGCTTGTCGATCGCCCCGGCGTAGTAGTGGATCACCTCGGCGGCCGTGTTGGCGCACCACCGACTCGACGAGATCGGCATGCCCATGTCGAGGGTGTCGAGACGGGCGAGGTTCTCGGCGTCGTCGGCGATCGCCTCGGCGAATCGCCGCAAGGCGCGGGTTCGGTCGTTCGGCGTGACCGCCTTCCACCCGGGGAACGCGGCGGCCGCGCGGTCGACCGCACGGTCGACGGCACTGGCGTCGCACAGTTCGATGCGCCGCGACACCGCACCGTCGGCGGGGTTGCGCAACTCGAGCGTCGGAGACTGCGAGGGCGTCGGAGACCTGTCCTCGACGCTACTGCTGATGGCAGAATGGACCCGTGGTCTCGCCCCTCGTGTTGATCGTCGGACGACGCACCGAGGGCGGGAAGGGTCTGCGCACCCCGGGCTATTCGAGCGGACGGCTCTACTGCGACGCCGTCACCCGTGCGGGCGGCGTGCCGCTGGTGCTGCCCCCGGTGTCGTCGCTCATCGAGCGATTGGACGGCGCACTCGACCGGGTCGACGGTGTCCTGTTGCACGGAGGCGTCGACATCGATCCCGGGCGCTACGGACAGTCCGTCGTCGACCCGAACGTCTACGGGGTGAGCGGCGAACTCGACGACATCGAGTTCGCGGTGCTGTCACGGGCCATCGAACGCGACCTTCCCACGTTGGCCGTGTGTCGCGGGTTTCAGGTGCTCAACGTCGAACGGGGCGGAACACTGGTTCAACACATCGACGGCGACCCCCATCGCGACGTGTTCCACGAGGTCGAGTTGGACGCCGACACCCGGGTGTCGCGGGCCTGCGGCACCTCTCGTGCGGCCCGCTGCCATTCCTTCCATCACCAAGCCGTCGAACGTCTCGGCGCGGGTCTCGTCGTCACCGGTCGCGCGGCCGACGGCGTCGTCGAGGCGATCGAGATGGTCGATCGCCGCTGGGTGGTGGGAGTGCAGTGGCACCCCGAGGACACCGCCGTCGACGACCCCGAGCAGCAGGGACTCTTCGACGGACTCGTCGCCGAGTGTCTCAGGCGTGCGCCGGGCACTGGGGCTTGAAGAAGCACCAGTCGCAGAGCTTGGAGACCTTGCACGAGAAGTCGCCCGACGCGCAGGCCGCGTCGATGAGTTCCTTGGTCTCGACGATCACGCCCCGAGCGATGTTGAGCTTCACCGGGGTCAGCGTCATCTCGTGCTTCAGACCGAACTTCAGGTAGAGCAGCTGCAACCTGGAGGTGGTTTCCTGATCGGCCTCCTGCATCATCAAGGCGTACGCGACGAGTTGGAAGAACTTGTCGTCCTCGCTCTTGAACTTGGGGTTCGGCACCTTGCCGGTTTTGTAGTCGCTGATGATGATCGAACCCTCGTCGTCGAAGGTGAAGCGGTCGATGTAGCCCTTCCTGCGCACACCGTCGATGTCGGCCTCGACCTCGTGCTCCATGCCGACCAGTTCGGTCGTGGTCGGCTCCTCGACCTTCCAGAGATTGTTGATGCACTCGATGGCGGAGCGCTTGAAATCGATGACCCCGCCCTCGGGCTGGTCGAGCGCGAGCACCTGGGACTCCCAGTCGCCGGCCTTCCATCGTTCGGTGGCCATCGCCTTGACGCTCTCCGTGGTGCGTTCGTGGGCGTCGAGTTGGTAGAAGTGCTCGAGCACCTCGTGCACGAAAGTACCGAGGTGGGTCGCCCAGGTCGGGGGTTCGGAGATGCGGTCGATCCTGGAGAACTTGAACTTCATCGGGCAGTCGCGAAAGGTGCCGATCGACGACGGTGACAGGTACGGCGGCGGCTCGAACATTCCGTCAGTCTGTCAGTGGCGCGCCGCGACGGGGCGGATCACCCCACACTGAAACGGCGGACGGGTCAGCGCACGAAGTCCGACGCGGTGCGCGCGGCGTCGATCAACCAACCCGGGAACACCCCGACCAGGAGGGTGAACGCCGAAGTGAGGGCGATGACGACGACGGCCGTCGCCGGCACCCGCACCGCTTCGCGAGCGTCGTCGCCCGATTCGGCGTCGCTCAACCACATCGAGATCATGATGCGCAGGTAGAGGACCGCGGCGATGACCGAGGCGACCATCGCGATGACCGCGATGGCGTAACTGTGGTTGGCCGCCGCCGAGGTGATGACGCCGAACTTGGCGATGAATCCCGACGTCGCGGGCATGCCCGCCTGCGCGAGCAGGAACACGGTCATCGCCAGGGCGAGGGCCGGGCGCTGACGACCGAGACCGCGGAACGATCCGAGGTCGGACCCGGCATCGCCGGTACGGGTGACGAGGGAGACCACGGTGAACGTGCCGATCACGAGAACGGAGTAGATCACGGCGTACAACAGCACCGCGGGCAGGCCGTCGGAGTCGCCGGAGTGACCGGCCGCCTCGACGCCGATCAGGATGATTCCGGCGTGGCTGATCGAGGAGTAGGCGAGCATCCGCTTCACGTCGGTCTGCACCACCGCGAGCGCCGAACCCACGACGATGGAGGCGACCGCGAGCACCCACACCACCGGACGCCAGTCGTCGATGCGGGTGGGTAGGGCGACCAACAGGATGCGGGCCATGGCCGCGAAGGCCGCCAACTTGCCGACCGACGCCATGTACGCGGTCACCGGGGTCGGAGCGCCCTGGTACACGTCGGGCGTCCAGAAGTGGAAAGGCACGGCGGCGACCTTGAAGGCCAGACCCACCACCAACAACGCGACACCGGCCAACAGCAGGGCGTCGTCGTTGCCGACCAACGCCGCGTCGGCCAAGACCCGCCCGGAACCCGCGATGTTGGTCGTGCCGGTGGTGCCGTACACCAAAGCGATTCCGTAGAGCAGGAAGGCCGACGCGAAGCCACCGAGGATGAAGTACTTCAACCCGCTCTCCTGGCTCTCGGTCCGACGGCGGTGGCTCGCCGCCAGGACGTAGAGGGCGATGGAGAGGGTTTCGAGACCGAGGAACAGCACGATCAGGTCGTTGGCCGACGTCATCACCATCGCACCGAGCGCGGCACACACGTAGAGCGCGTAGACCTCCGGACCTTCCAGTTGCTCGCGACGCAGGTAATCGGCGGTCGACAACGACACCAATCCGAGGGCTCCGGCGATTGCAATCCAGCACAGCACCGTGAAGTGGTCGATCGACAGCGCGTCGTTGATGATCGAGCGCGCACCATCGGTGCCCACGTCGTGCCACAGGAACATCTCGACGACCACCGCGGCCAACGACAACTTCAGCGTGCCGATCGCGTACCAGGCCCGGGGCCACGGGCGCGTGAGCGCCGCCGCCACCAGATTGATCATCATGCCCGCGAGCAGGATGATCATCGGCGAGACCGCCAACCAGTCGATGGAGGGATACTGCACCGCGGCCAACATCAGCCCTCACTCCCGTTCTCGGATTCGGTGCCGTGCTCGGCCACGGCCGGGGCCACGTATCCCGTCGTCTGCTCGACACGATCCAGCAAGGCCTTCACGCTCGGCTCGATGCGGTCGAGCATGGGCTTGGGATAGACGCCGCAGAAGATGATGAGGCCGATGAACGGGACCAGCACGAGTCCCTCGCGCAGCCGCAACTCGCGGAACGACGCGTTGGCCTCGTCGGGCTCTCCGTGGAACACCCGCTGGTAGGCCCACAGCAAATAGAGCGCGGCCAGGATCACCCCGGTCGCCCCGATCACGACCCACCAACGCGCCGTCGCGAAGCTGCCGATCAACACCAGGAACTCGCCCACGAAACCGTTGAGCCCGGGCACGCCGATGCTCGACAACATCACGACGGTGAAGGCCGCGGCGAAGATCGGCGCCACTTTCTGGAGCCCCTTCAACTCGGCGATCTGACGCGTGTGACGACGTTCGTAGATCATGCCCACCAGGAGGAAGAGCGCACCGGTGGAGACACCGTGGTTGATCATCTGCATGACCCCACCACTGATGGCTTCCGACGTGAACGCGAACGTACCCAGCACGATGAAGCCGAGGTGCGCCACCGACGAATACGCGACCAGACGCTTCAAGTCGGTCTGCATGGTCGCCGCGATCGCCCCCCAGATGATGCCGATCACGGCGAGCGTGAGGAAGATCTCGCGGCTCCAGAGCGCGGCCTCGGGGAACAAGTAGACACCGAAGCGCAGCAGACCGTAGGTGCCCAGTTTGAGCAGCACGCCAGCGAGGATCACCGAGCCGGCGGTCGGAGCCTGGGTGTGCGCGTCCGGGAGCCAGGTGTGCAACGGAAAGAGCGGGACCTTCACGGCGAAGGCGATCGCGAAGGCGAAGAACAACCACCGGCCCGTGCCCGCCGCGAAACTCGCACCCTCGGCGATCTCGACGAGGTCGAAGCTCATGTGCCCGAGATCGTTGCGCGCGAGAAGCGCCGTGGTCACGATGCCCACCAGCATGAAGGCCGAGCCGACCATCGTGTACAAGAAGAACTTCGTCGCCGCGTAGATGCGCTGGTCGTAACCCCAACCTCCGATCAGGAAGTACATGGGGACGAGCACGATCTCGAAGAACAAGAAGAACAAGAAGAGGTCGAGGCTGAGGAACGACCCCATCACGCCGGCCTCGAGCAACAGCAGCCACGCGAGATAGCGCTTCTCGTCGTGGTGCGGATCGCAACCGACGATGACCAACGGGAACAGGATGCCCGTGAGCACGACGAGGAAGAGCGAGATCCCGTCGATGCCGAGGTGCCAGCCGATCCCCCACGAGGGGATCCACTGATGCTTCGACACGAACTGGAAACCCTCCTCGCCGGTCTCGAACGAGGCCATCACCCACAGGCCGACGGCGCCGGTGATCACGGAGGTCACGAGCGCGACCAACTTGGTGTACTCGGGGCGTCGCTGCGACGACAGCAAGGTGGCGACCGAACCGACCAGCGGAACGAGCACCAGCAGTGTGAGAACCGGATACGGCATCGCGTGCGTGGATTCGGCCAGCATCAGAGCACCACCCCTCGCAGGAAGAACCACACCAGAAGGGCCACCACTCCGAGTCCGACACCGGCCGCGTAGTTGCGCACGGCTCCCGTCTGACCCTTGCGCAGGAACGAGCCGGCCCCGTGCACGAGTCGGCCGACGCCGTTGACGGCTCCGTCGACGATCGTGCGATCGGCCCACGCCACACCGTCGAAAGCCCGACGACCCGGTCCGCCCATGAACGCCGAGATGCCCTCGTCGTACTTCCAGCCGTCGGCGAGGAATTGCGGCTCGACCGCGGCGATCTTCTTCTTGGCGTAGACCGCGACCGAGAGCGCGATGCCCGACACCGCGATCACGACGGCGACGAGGAGCAGGAGGTACTTGTTCTGGTACGCCCACGATTCGTGGATGTCGGCCTCACCGAACTCGATCACCGGCTCGAGCCATTTCTCGAGGAAGTGCAGATCCTTGCTGAAGGGAAGTTGCATCGCCCCGCCGACGACCGACAGACCGGCCAACACCACCAAGGGCAACAACATGATCCGGGGGCTCTCGTGCGGCTTGAAGTCGCCGTGGGCGCCGTGCTCGTCGCTGAGGTCGTTCCAGCGAGCCTCACCGAAGAAGACCATGATCACCTGACGGGTCATGTAGTACGCGGTGAGCAGTGCGGTGACCATGCCGACCACGTAGAGCACGGGGCTCTTGGCGAAGGCGAACAGCAGGATCTCGTCCTTGCTCCAGAAGCCGGCGAAGGGCGGCACTCCCGCAATGGCGAGCCAACCGATGATGAACGTGAACGCGGTGATCGGCATCAGCTTGCGCAGAGCACCCATCTTGCGCATGTCCTGCTCGTGGTGCATGCCGTGGATCACCGAACCACTACCCAGGAACAACAGCGCCTTGAAGAACGCGTGCGTCACCATGTGGAAGATCGCCGCGACGTAGGCGCCGGATCCGACGGCGAGGAACATGAAACCGAGTTGACTGACCGTCGAGTACGCCAGCACCTTCTTGATGTCGGTCTGGGCCACGGCGACGGTGGCGGCGAACAACGCGGTGGCCACGCCGACGACGGCGATGATGGTCGGGGCCCAGTCGTAGGCGATGGAGAGAACGGGGTTGACTCGCGTCATCAAGAAGACGCCGGCGGTCACCATCGTGGCGGCGTGGATCAGTGCCGACACGGGGGTCGGACCTTCCATCGCGTCGGGGAGCCAGATGTAGAGCGGCAACTGGGCACTCTTGCCGCAGGCGCCGACGAAGAGCATCAGCCCGATCGCCGTCGCGGTGACCCCCGAAATGGCACCCGACTCCGCCGCATGGTTGATGCCGGTGTAGCTGAGCGTCCCGGTCGCGCCGAACGCGAGGAACATGCCCATCATCACGCCCCAGTCGCCCACGCGGTTGGTCACGAAGGCCTTCTTGCCGGCGGTCGCCGCGCTCTCGCGGGTGTGCCAGAACGAGATCAAGAAGTAGGAGCAGGTGCCCACACCCTCCCAACCGAGGAAGGTCACGAGGAGGTTCTCGCCGAGGACGAGCATCAGCATCGAGAACACGAAGAGGTTCAGGTAGATGAAGAACTTGCTGAATTTCGGATCGCCGTGCATGTACCCGATCGCGTACAGGTGGATCAGCGTGCCGATGCCCGTGACGAAGAGCGCCATCGTGATGCTGAGCGGATCGGCGAGGAACGCCAGGTCGACGTGCAACGATCCGACCGGCATCCACGAGAACGCGGTGAGCACGTGATGACGCTCCTCCATCGGCTTCGAGAGGAGGTCGAAGAACACGCCCACCGTCACCGCGAAGGATCCGGCGACCATCAGCGCGGCCAAGGCGCCCGACTTGGGCTCGCCGAGGACGCGGCCGAGGACGACGTTCACCAGGAAGCCGAACAAGGGCAAGGCGGGGATCAACCAGATCAGATCGAGCATCGCACTAACCCTTCAACGCCGAGATGTCGTCTGCCGTCGCCCCCGGGCGACGGCGCATGATGGACACGATGATTCCGAGACCGACGACCACCTCGGCGGCCGCCACGACCATCACGAAGAACACCGTGGTCTGGCCGCCGATGTCGCCCAGCTTCTTGGCGAGGGCCACGAAACTCAGGTTGACCGCGTTGAGCATCAATTCGATGCACATGAACATCACGAGGGGGTTGCGACGCACCAGCACACCCACCGCACCGATGGCGAAGAGCAGGGCGGCCAGCACGAGATACCACGTGGTGGTCGGTGTGGCGGCGGCGACGATCGACATCACGCGTCCTTCCCCGTCTTGATCCTTCGGGTCAGCAGGACGGTGCCGACGACCGCCACGACCAGCAGGACCGAGGTCACCTCGAAGGCCACGACGTAGTCGCCGAAGACGCTGCGCGCCAGTTGCTTGATGTTCGAGTCCCCGTCGCCGACCACGTCGGCGACGTCGAGTCCGTCGCCGCGGGGGATCACGACGTCGCGCGAGGCCACGACGGCCGCGATGACCAACCCGGCGAGACCGAGGCCGACGATGGCCGCCAACGGTCGCTGCACCTTGAATGGCTCGACGGTGACGTCCTCGGCCCGGTCGACTCCGAGCAACATGATGACGAACAGGAACAGCACGACGATCGCGCCGGCGTAGACGATCACCTGCACCGCGGCCAGGAAGTGGGCGTTCTGGGCCACGAACATCACGGCCACCCCGAACAACGTCAAGATGAGGCTGAGCGCGGCGTGCACCGGATTGCTGCGCACGATCACGCCGACCGCGCCGACGAGGATCATCGCGGCGGCGAGCACGAACACCACCAGTTCCATCAGTGGTCTCCCCCGTCGCGCACGGATTGGGTCGGTTCCGGCGAACGTTCGCCGTAACCGAGCTCGCCGCTCCAACCGACGACACCCTCGAACGTCGCGTCGCCCGAGGGGGCGGTCGCCCGGACCCATCCGGACGTCAGCAGATCCTCGCCCTCGCGCCAGTCCTCCCACGGCATCTGGCGCGGCCGCCCGTCGTCGCCGACGACCAACTCGGACTTGGTGTAGATCGCGTCCTTGCGGTTGGTGAAGGAGAACTCGAACAACTTCGACTCGGTGATCGCCTCGGTCGGGCAGGCCTCGACGCACAGATCGCAGTGGATGCAGCGCAGGTAATTGATCTCGTAGACGAAACCGAAACGCTCGCCGGGCGAGGTGGGGTTCTCGGGGTCGTTGTCGGCTCCACGCACGTAGATGCACTTGGCCGGGCACACGCCGGCACACAACTCGCACCCGATGCACTTCTCCATACCGTCCTCGTAACGGTTGAGGACGTGCCGTCCGTGCAGGCGTTCGGGCTTGTCGGCCTTCTCGTCGCGATGCGGCTTACCGCGCTTCAATTCGCGGCCACCCGAATACTCGCGGGTCACCTTGTTGCGACGACCGACCTGACGCAGGGTCACGAGGAATCCACCGAGGTACCCCATCAGAACATCGCCCCCTCTCGATCACGATTGGCTCGGCTCACCCGAACCGCCGTCGACATCAACACCGCGCACCCGGCGATGACCACGGCCGCGATCACCCCGATCAGACCGCGATTCCAGTCCTGATCGCGCCCGAGCTGCAGCACCGCCATCAGCATGAACCATCCCAACGACGCCGGGATGAGGATCTTCCATCCGAGATCCATGAGTTGGTCGTAGCGGAAACGCGGCAGGGTCGCCCGCATCCAGACGTAGACGTACAGGAAGACGAGGACCTTGGCGATGAACCAGATGGTGCCTTCGATCGCCCCCGGCACGACCGGGATGTCGAAGAGTCCCTGGGGACCACCGAAGAAGAGCGTCACGATGATGCCGCTCATGGTGACCGTGTTCATGAATTCGGCGAGGAAGAAGAGACCGAAACGGATGCTCGAGTACTCGGTGTTGAAACCACCGACCAGTTCCTGTTCGGCTTCGACGAGATCGAACGGTGGGCGGTTCATTTCGGCGGTGGCCGCCAGCATGAAGATCACGAAGGGCACGATGCCGGTGGACACCACGTGCCAGTCGGCGAACCCGCCCTGGTTCCCGACGATGCCGCTCGTCGACAACGTGCCGGCCATCAGCAGAACCGTCGCGATGCTCAGGCCGAGCGCGGCTTCGTAGGAGATCATCTGCGCGGACGCGCGCACCGAGCCGAGCAACGGGTACTTCGAGCCGCTCGACCAACCGGCCAACATGATGCCGTACACCGCGACCGACGACAGGGCCATGAACAACAAGATGCCCACCGGGGGGTCGGCCAACTGGACGCGCGTGGTGTGACCGAACCACTCGACGAGTCCACCCTTGCCGTCGGAGAAGTCGCCACCGAGCGGGATGACCGACCACACGAGGAACGCCGGCACGAACGCCAGGTACGGCGCCAACTTGAACACGAAACGGTCGGCCCGATCGGGGAGCAGGTCCTCCTTGAAGAACAACTTGATGCCGTCGGCGAGGGTCTGCAACAAGCCCCACGGGCCGGCCTTGTTCGGACCGATGCGGTTGCCCATACCGGCGATCGCCTTGCGCTCGAACCACACCATGAACATCGTGACGACGAGACCGAGGGCGAAGATCACGAGCACCTTGAGCAGGATGATCAACAGGGGCGCCCAGATCAGGTCGCCGATCGCGATCGGGTCGAGGCCGAGGAGCGACATCAGATGGTCTCCACGGTCACGTCGTTCTCCAGCGCGTTCGC
>JBJTFY010000028.1:0-4768 GCA_046093625.1 Actinomycetota bacterium | reverse complement strand
TTCCAGATGGTCACAAAGCGACAATTTGTCGCAATTTGGGTGAGGGGGAGATGTGGGGAGTAGTGGGCACATCCGTTACGAGCGGGTGCCACCTGTACGCCCCGACGTTTCCGACCCGCCCTGCGGCGCCGCCGGCCCCCTCATCGGCGTCATCACCATCGACCGCCCGGCCAAGCGCAACGCCATGTCCTTCGCCGTGCTCGCCGACTTCATCGAGACCGTGGGGGAGGCCGGCCGCGATCCCGAGACCGCGGTGCTGATCGTCACCGGTGTTCCGGGCAACTTCTGCGCCGGCACCGACCTTGCTGACCTCTCGACGATTCCCGGCGAGACCCGCGGCCTGCGCGGCTCGGCCGAAGAGACCGACAAGTGGTGGCCGCTCGTCGAATGCCCCAAGCCCACCATTTGCGCCATCGACGGTCCGGCGGTCGGCATGGGTGCCGAATTCACCTCACAGTGCGACCTGCGGATCGCCTCGACCAACGCCCGCTTCGCGTGGAACTTCGTCCATCGCGGCCTCGTCCCCGACACCGGAGCCGGCACGTGGCTCTTGCCGCGGATCATCGGGCTCCAGAACGCGCTGCGTCTGACCTACACCGGCGACATGATCGATGCGTCGACGGCACTCGAACTCGGTTACGTGCTCGAGGTGGTTCCGCCCGACGCGCTGATGCCCCGGGCCCTCGAACTCGCGACCCGGATCGCCGAGGGATCACCCCACAGCCATCGACTCATCAAGTCCCTCACCTACGAGGGTTTGACGGCGTCGGTGCCCGATCACATGCGCCGCCACACCGCCGCCATGTCGGCGAGTTTCCGCAGTGACGACCATCGCGAGGGCGTGGCGGCGTTCCTCGAGCGTCGGCCTCCACATTTCACCGGCCGTTGACCCCGGATTCGCCCGTCAGATACTCCGAACGGTCACGGCATCGGCAACGATGTGCTCATGCGAATCCTCCTCACCAATGACGACGGCATCGACTCGGTCGGTCTGCACGTGCTGGCCCGGGCGATGCGCCCGTTCGGTGACGTGGTGATCGCGGCGCCAGACCGCGAGTTCTCGGGGGCCGGCGCGGCGCTCGGTGCGCTCCATCTGATCCAGCCCGAGGTGCATCGGGCGCACGTCGAGGGGATCGACGAAGCATGGTCGGTGACCGGTCCTCCGGCACTGTGCGTGATGTTCTCCCGCCTCGGCGCCTTCGGAGCCCCGTTCGACCTCGTCGTCTCGGGTATCAACCCCGGGGCGAATGTCGGGCGGTCGGTGTACCACTCGGGCACGGTCGGTGCCGCGCTCACCGCGCGCAACGGTCGCATCTCGGGAATCGCCGTCAGCCAAGCGGTCGCCGGTTTCGGTGTCGAGGGTCAAGGTTGGGACGAGATGTTGGTCGGACAGAAATGGGAGAGTGCGGCCCAGGTGGCGGCCGCGTTCGTGCAGGGTTTCGTCGCCGAACCACCGAGTGAGCCGGTCGTCGTCAACATCAACGTCCCCAACAAGGATGTCGCCGACATCAAGGGCTGGAAGTCGGCGCGGCTCGGCCACGAGCCTCCGCGACGCATGAGCACCGCGCGACTCGAACCCAAGGTCGGTCACGACGGGTCCTACTACGTGCGCATGGAGTGGGGCGAGGCCGCCGAGTTGCCCGGCGACACCGACGGCGGCATGGTGGGCGACGACTACGTGTCGGTGAGTTACCTGAGCGCGATCGTCAATGACGCGCGCTCCGACGTGGATGCGGCCGAGCGTTCGTTGTCGCAACTCGTCGCGGATCGCCGCTGATCCCTAGAGAACGACCACCGTCGTACCGACTTTGGCGAAGTCCCACGTGAACTCGGCGTCCAGGTTCGCCTGTCGTTGGCATCCACCCGACAGACGTTGACCCAACTCGGCCTCGGTCTGGTAAGGCGTACCATCGGAGACGCGGGTCGGTAGCGCGAGGAACCCGATGGCGTCGTCGCTCGTCTTGAGCCAACGCACCATCAGATCGAAGTTCGCCTTGCCATCCCAGGCGAGGCTCTTCTCGGATCTGCTGTACACCTTGTGCACGCCGGGCAGTTCGTTGTCGTACTTGCTGCCCGACACGAGCCACGAACGGATCACGACGTCGTTCTCGTCGACGGCCCACACCCGTTGGCCGGCCCGCTGGTAGACGAGTCGGCGTCCCGTTCCGGAATCCGGGGGAAGCGGCGGGGCATCCGGGCCACTCGTGGCGACCGAGGACAGCGGGTAGCCGAGCAAGTCGACGGCGCCGGGGGCCGGCGCCGGGGTGCGCACGACGAGGTCCGGCTCTTCGGGCCAGATACCGAGGGACAATGCCGTCTCGCGACCGGTCACACCGTCGATGTACAGATCGCGGTCGGTCTGCACCCGTTTCACTGCGGCAGCCGTGGCGTTGTCGTACCGACCCGACGGGACCCCGGCGAGGTAGCCCGCGTCGATGAGAGCCTGTTGCAGACAGACGACGTCGTCGCCACTCGATCCGCCGTTCAGGGTTTTGGATCGGATCGTGCACGGCTCGTCCGACGGCACCGAGGCGACGCTGGTGGTCGTGACCGACGGATCCACGGTGTTCGCCACCGTCGCGACGGTCGACGTCGCGTCGGCGGACGGGGTCACCAGCGTCGGGTCGGCGACGTTCGCTCCGTCACCGGATCCGGTGTCCGCGCGACTCGTGAGCACAGCCACCGCGACGCACACCATCGCCACGCCGGCGACCGCCGACATCACGAGGTTGCGTTGCGAGAGTCGCGCCATCGGACGGTCGCGGCTCAGCGGGGCTTGGCGCGGAACACGTCGACCACTCGGTGCATCAGGAAGGTCCACGCCTCCTCGTTCGGCATGAGATCCTCGGCCAGATCGACCGACGCCAGGCCGATCGTCGTCGACTGCACCAACACCGCGATGCTGTACGCGTCGACGTCGTCCCGGATGATGCCCTTGTCCTGGGCCGTGCGGATGACATTGGTGATCTGGGCCGACAGACGGCGCTCGACCTCGGCCACCTGCTTGCCCAGAATCGGGTCGTCGAGGGCCGCGGCGAGCACCTGCACCCGCTCGCGGCGGGCTTGTACGCGGTCGGTATCGGCCACCCGGATGGCGATCTCGCCGAGGAGGTCGAGCGGATCGCCGATCACCAGACCTTCGCCGATGATCTGTTCGGCCACCTCGGTGATGCTCGTCATCTTGCGGATGTAGCGCTCGGCGAGGGCGGCGTTGACGAGCGCCCGGCGGTTCTTGAAGAACCAGTACAGCGATCCGGTGGTCATGCCGGCGTGATCGACGATGTCACGCAGTCGTGCCCCGTCGATTCCGTCGCGGTCGATCATCACGAGGGCACTCTCGACGAGTCGGGCGCGGATCTCGCTGTCGGTGTTCTCCAAACCTCGGGTCATGCGGTCTCCATCGGGCGTGACCGAGAGAATAGTCTCGACATCCGGGTCGTGGAGGGTTGGCGAAAGGAATGTCGATGTCGGGTGCGAGCGGACAATGGACGGTGGCGGACATCCCCGATCTGTCTGATCGGACCTTCGTCGTGACGGGCGCCAACTCGGGGATCGGCCTCGAGACCACGCGCAACCTCCATCGTCGGAGTGCCACCGTCATCATGGCCTGCCGCAACCGCGACAAGGCCGATTCCGCGGCGGAGGCGATCCGTCGTTCCGGTGCGCCGGGGATCCTGCGCGTCGTCGACCTCGACTTGTCCAGCCTGGCCTCGATCGAGCGAGTCGCCCGCACCTTGACCGACGACGGGCTGGTCATCGACGTGCTCATCAACAACGCCGGTGTGATGGCCACCGACCGCGGGCGCACCGCCGACGGTTTCGAGACCCAGATCGGCACCAATCATTTCGGACACTTCGCGTTGACGGGCCGACTACTGCCGCTCATCGGCGGTCGAGACGGGGGTCGCGTGGTGACGGTTTCGAGCATCGCGCATCGTTCCGGGCGAATGCACCTCGACGACCTTCACTGCGATCGACGTCGCTACAGCCGTTGGGGCGCCTACTTCCAGAGCAAGTTGGCCAACGTGCTGTTCGGTTTGGAACTCGATCGCCGCTTGAGGGCGGCGGGATCGTCGATTCGGTCGATAGTCGCGCATCCCGGGACGGCCCGCACCGAGTTGGGAAAGAACGGTTCGTCCACGACGAACGTCGTGATGCGCCGGTTCACGCCGGTGCTCGTGCGAACCGGCGTTCAAGGGTGCGAGGCCCAATTGCGCGCCGCGGTCGACGCCGGCGCGGTCGGTGGCGAGATGTACGGTCCGCGCCGGATGGCGTTCGGGGCACCCGTGGTCGAGACCCCCAGTCGATCGGGGCGCGACCTCGACACCGCCCGCCGCTTGTGGGAGATCAGCGAGCGCGCGACCGGCGTGTCGTTCGGGTGGCAACCGGGTCGGACGTCGTGAGAGCAGTCGTCCTCTCCCCTCGTGGCGTCGCCGACGACATGGGCCACCCCGGCACGTGGTTGGAGGGGCGCGGGGCCGCGGTCACCCGGATACATCGCGAGGATGCCCCCGCGATACCGCCGGCTGATCTGCTCGTGGTGCTCGGTTCTCCGGACTCGGTCGCCACGGATCATTGTCGTCCGGCCGCCGCCGCCGAGATCGAGTCCGTGCGCGAGTGGGTGGCGGCCGACCGGGCGTTCATCGGAATCTGTTTCGGCGCGCAGGTGTTGGCGCGGGCCCTGGGGGGAACGGTGTCGCGGATGCCGGACACCTTTCGACGTTTCACCGAGTTCGCGTTGGTCGATGAGGCACCACGCGAACTCGAG
>JBJTFY010000027.1:0-4393 GCA_046093625.1 Actinomycetota bacterium | reverse complement strand
GATAGTCGAGCGGGGGAGTGCCCTCACGTAGTTCCGTGGCGCCGGTGAGGTAGATGTCGCGCCACGGACCGGACTCGGCTTGGTAGGCGAGTTGCGTGAAGGCGTCGGCCTGCAGGTCGCGGGCGGCGGTGTGACGCGGATCGGCGAACACGGCGTGACGCAACACCTGGGCGACCCAGCGGTAGTCGCCCTCGTCGTCCGCGGTGCGCGCGTTGGCGACGAGGTTCTCGATGCCACCCATCAACGGCACGTAGCGGCGCGCCGCTTCGACCGGAGGGAGGGGATTCAACGACGACGGATGTCCGTCGTAGAACCCGAAGTAGCGCTGGTACACGGCGCGTACGTTGTGGCTGACGGTGCCGTAGTAGCCGTGACACGTCCAGTCGGCCCACAAGCCCGGGGGCAGGTCGAGAAGGTCGGCGATCTCGTCGGGGGTGTGGCCGAGGTTGGCCAGACGCATCGCCTCGTCGTGGATCCACCGGTAGAGATCGCGATGATTGCGAAGGTGGGCCATCGCGTCGGTGCGCCCCCAGTAGGGCCAACCGTGCGAGGCGAAGAGGACCTCGATGTCGCGTCCGTAGCGGGTGAGGGCGTCGTCGAGCGAGCGCGTCCAGACCAGCGCGTCGCGCACCAGTGCCCCGCGCAACGTGAGGACGTTGTGCATGGTGGCGGTGCAGTTCTCGGCGATGCACAGGGCGTTCAGCGACGGGAACCAGAGGTGCATCTCGGCCGGGGCCTCGGTGTCGGGCGCCAGCTGGAACTCGACCGTGAGTCCGTCGATCGTCATGCGCTCGAAGTTGTCGGTGATCACGTGCGTGGGGGCGAGCAGTGCCGAGCTTCCGAAGGGCACGCCCTTCGACAAACCCTGGTCGACGTGGCCGAACTCGTCCCAGTCGAGGGTCATTCCGTATTGCCACGTGGCGCGTCGCCCCATGGCGGCCTGGGCGACGACGTTCTCCGACACGGCCGCATGGAGGAAGCCGTCGGGAGCCACCACGACGCAGTCGCCGTCGGTGATGCGTCGCTCGTCGACCACCCCGAGGATGCCGCCGTAGTGATCGATGTGCGAATGGGTGTACACGACCGCCACCACCTCGCGCTCGCCGAGGTGTCGGTCGACGAGCCCCTTGGCGGCCTTGGCCGTCTCGGTGGTGGTGAGCGGGTCGATCACCAGCCAGCCGTTGTCGGTGGCGACGAAACTCACGACGGCCGTGTCGTAGCCGCGCACTTGGTACACGCCCTCGCGCACCTCGAACAATCCGTGTTCGGCGTTCAACTTCGTCTGGCGCCAGAGCGACGGGTTCACGGTCGCCGGGGCGTCGCCGGTC
Source organism: Actinomycetota bacterium (assembly GCA_046093625.1). Taxonomy (GTDB): domain Bacteria; phylum Actinomycetota; class Acidimicrobiia; order Acidimicrobiales; family Ilumatobacteraceae; genus Casp-actino8. Next base: position 3,065 of record JBJTFY010000027.1, on the reverse strand, counting down.
ATGAACGCGAAGCGACCGGTGTCCCAACTGACACCCACCAACCCACCGGGACGTTCGTTGAGAATCGGACCCTCGTGTTGGGCGATGAGACCGCGGCGGGCCCGCGCGATGTCGGACTCGTCGGACCACGGGAGTCGTTCGGCGAGTCGTCGGTTGATCTCCTCGGTCTGGGGCGTGGCCGGTGTTCGGAGGTCCATGAAGCGATGTTAGGTGCAGCGGTGTGAGCGGTCCGATTCGCCTCGGCTGTGGCACACTGGACCCATGAGTCGTGCGCAAAAGTTGGTGTTGTCGTCGGCCGGGATCGTGGCGGCCGGGATCGTGTTGATTGGTTGCGGAGCGTCTGGTTCGGACGACGCGGGCGTCACCGCCGCGCCCTCGACCGAGCAGATCGCCGCGACGCCCACCGATCCGGTCACGACGAACCCGCCGACCAGCACGGCGGGCAAGGACGAACCCGAGACGGGGACGCCGCCGACGTTGTCGACGAACATCGACATCGACGCCGACAGCGACGCACCGGTCGAGGCGTCAGCGGTCGTGAACACCCCGGTGCGCATCCACATCGTGAGCGACGAAGAGCGCGAGTTCCACCTTCATGGCTACGACATCGAACTCACCGGCGACGACGTGGTGTTCGAGTTCGTCGCCGACGAACTCGGCGTGTTCGAACTCGAGGATCACGACAGTGGTGAACTGATCCTCACCCTCGAAATCCTCGCTGACTCACGATGTCGACAGCCGAGGCGTCGCGCACGATTCAGATCGGTCGACAGGGCTGACCGCGCAGCGAACCGCAGGGGGCCACGCCGGGCGGAACGTCGATACCGCCGACGGTGCTGAAGACGATGGACGACGGATGTTCGGCATCGTGGTGGATCGTGACCTTCTCGCCGTTGCTCACGGTGCGGAACTCCCACTCGCCCCGGTTGCCACCGGGGGCGTCGATCGTCACGCGAATGCGCGATCCTGCTCGGAAGGGGTGCGCCACCGGGAAGATCTCCACCCGCACGGGAGTGATCTCACCCGGGGTGAGGGGCGCGGCATCGGCCTCGAGATGCGTGTGAACCGGACGATTCTCGGTGCTGGCCGACTCGTCGAGCGCCCGGTGGCTGGCACGCAGCCACCCACTCTGCACGTAGGTCTCGGTGCCGTCGGGACGGATCTCGCTGATCGTCACCTCTAGGTCGGTGTCGGTGGCGTCGGACGAGATCCAGAGGTCGGCCGAGCCGGGGCCGACGACGACCAGATCCTCGGTGAGGGGCGCGCTGGTGAACTCGGCCGCGGTTCCGGCGGGGTTGCGCACCCAGTTCCACGAAACGTCGGCTCGCCAGATGTCGCTACCCGAACCCTCGAAGAACGTGCTCGGTGTGGCGCTGGGGTCGGCGGTGTACGTCGTGCCACCCGTCGACGCCGTCGTGGACAGGGTTCCGTCGGCGCCGAGATTCATCCGCACCAACTCGGTCTCGGGTATGGGCCAGGCGTCGAACTCGTGCCACCAACGCGCCAGAGGTGACCCGGCGGGCTGACCATCGGCGGCGCCTTGCTCGAAGAGCACGCGCACCTTGGGTTCGTTCTCGAACATGGCGAGCGCCTCGTCGTACGACATTCCGTCGAAGCGGTTGCCCTGGGGCAACGACACCGCGACACCGGTGATGCTGGTGGCCAGGATCGGCGAGATGATGCTCGCCGCGGCGAGGTCGGGTGTCGCGCGAGCGACGTAGAAACTCAGGAACTCGGCGTAGCGCGGGAAGACCGCGGGTGAGAGGGACTCGGTGTGCAGACCGTTCGTCAACGTGACGTACAACTGCGGTGCGGAGTCGAAGCGGTCGAGGAAAGCGGGGAAGTGACCGCCGGTTTGTTCGTCCTGCCACGCCCCGGCGAGGAAGACCGGCACGGTGATCTTGCCGACGAGCAACGACGGGTTGATCTCGTCGCCGACGTCGGAAGCGTAGAAGGGGTTGGCGTCGATCTCGGCCACGAGGTCGGGGTTCTGCAGGCGCAGGTTCTGGTTGGTGGCGCAGACCGTGTCACCCTCGTCCGATCGCTTCTTGGCCCATTCCTGTCCGAAGGGCTTGGCTTGCTCGATGCGGGCGGCGGTCCACTCGACGGCGAACCCGGTGTTGAGGATCCCGCCCGGATACAAGGTGCTGCGATAGCTGTCGTCGATCACCGACAACGGGGTGATCGCGGCCAGGCTGGGCGGCTGCGTGGAGGCGACGAACAGCTGGCTGATGCCCGGGTAGCTGATGCCGACCATGCCGACCTTGTTGTTGGCGACCCAGGGCTGGGCCGCCACCGCTTCGATCACGTCGTAGCCGTCGAGCAGTTGGGACTCCTCGAAGAACCGGTAGGAGCCACCGGAGCATCCGGTGCCGCGCATGTTGACGCCGACGTAGGCGTAGCCGAGTGTGTTGAAGAGTTGGGCGAACGTGGTGTCGCCGGGGTTGCTCGGCGCGTAGCCGGAGTATTCGACGACCGTGGGGTACGGGCCGGCGTCGGGTTCGCCGGGCAGCCACACCGTGGCCGACAAGGTGGTGCCGTCACGCACGGTGACGTAGCCGAATCCCGGTCCGATGTTCTGGTCGTCGTAGAAGGACTGCTCGGGCACCCAACTCGCGTCGTACACACTGATCACGTCGGAGGCGGCCGAACGGTCGGCCACCACCACGCGGTAATCGCCGGTGTCGAGGCGACGCTGCAGGAAGCTGCCCAGCTCGTCGACGACGCCTTCGGCCACCACCGTGCCGTCGGTCGACTCGATGACCAGTTCGGTGCCCGGTGCGGCGTCGGTGACGGTGATCTGGTGCGCCCCGGGGTACGCGGTGAAGTCGGCCCGAGGCAAGGGTGCGGTCGTGGTGGTCGTATCGGCCACCGTGGTGGTGGCGTCGTCGTCGCCGCCCGAACAGGCGGCGAGCCCCAATCCGGCGATCAGGCTTGTGACGACGATGAACGAACGCTTGGTGCGCATGTGACCTCCGGGTTACTCGGACGACTGTAGGGGGTGGTCATCGGGCAGAATGGTGTCGTGGCCGACAACTCGACGATCCAATCGACCGAGGCGATGC
>JBJTFY010000026.1:0-4712 GCA_046093625.1 Actinomycetota bacterium | reverse complement strand
GGTCCTGACGGAACAGAGACGAAGCGGGACGTAACTGATTCGTCCTCGGGCCAGATTCTTACATCGACTCCTGGGGAGCTCGCTTTCACCATGAGTGATGAATACCTTTTGGTGGCCTACCCCAGCGACCCAAATTGGTCCTCGTATGTGATTCGAATCAACTAGCGCAGACTCCTCACTGACACTTGCTCACGATGTTGGTGGCGAAGTCGTCGATGAACGGCTTGTAAGCCGCCGACATCTCCGAGAGACCGGCGTGATCGCCGGCCGACGGGTTACCGAGCGCCCACGGCATGCACAACGTGCCCGTGAGGCCCATCTCCTCTTCGGCCCGCTTGTAGAGATCGGCCGTCGGCATCGCGTACAAACCGCAGATGATCTCGAAGTCGTCCTTCTCGCGACCGTACTCGCGGAGGTAGCCCTTCAACTTGGCCACGTGAACCTCGGCCTCCTCCCACGGGTAGGCGTTGCCGATCCAGCCGTCGCCCACCTTGGCCGCACGCTTCAACGCCGCATCGGTGTGACCGCCCACGTAGATCGGCACCTTCTTCGGCGGGTGTGGTTCCATCGTCACCGGCGGAATGTCGTAGTACTCGCCGTGGAATTCGACCCAACCGCCCTCCCACATCGCGCGCAGAGCCTGAATCATCTCGGTCAGTCGCTTGCCGCGGTTCGAGAAATCCTGACCCTGGAGGTCGAACTCCTCTTTCATCCAACCCGCACCGGCGCCGAGGGCGACCCGCCCGTCGGACAGCACCGACGCGGTGGCGATCTCCTTGGCCAACTGCAGAAGCGGTCGGTGACCCGCCACGTAGATGTTGGTCGTGAAGTTCAACTGTCGGGTCACGCTCGTCATCGCGCCGATGAGCACCCAGGGGTCGGGCCACGAGGTTTCCGGATCCCAGATCGGCCGCCCGTCGGGGTGCGGCGAATAGGGATACTTCGACTGCAGGTTCTTGGGGTAGACGAGGTGATCGCTCACCATCAGACCGTGGTAACCGGCCTCGTCGAGCAACTGGGCGATGTGCACGAGTTGTTTGGTCTTCATGAACGCCGTGGCGCACCAGAACTTCATGAGTTGCCTTCCTGTGTGTGTCGTTCGCGGGCGGCCATCCAGGCTTCGACCATCGGGGCGAAGTTGGCCGGGTTGTAGACGTCCTCCTCGCGGCTGAATTTCATCTCGCCGGCGTACTGCAGGATGGTCACGTTCGGCGACTGGTAGACGCCCCCGTCACCCGGGTCGTCGAAGCGGTTCTGGATCTGGCAGATCCACCACCCCTTCTCCTCGTCGCACACGCACCAATCGTGCGGGAACTGCCGCATGTGGCTGCTGGGGAACCGGCTCATCGTCTTGGTGATCCACGCCAGGATCGCAGCTCGACCGTGGAACTTGCCGTAGAGGTGCTCCTCGTACTCGGCGTCCTCGGTGAAGAGCTCGCTCCACTCGCGCCAGTCGCCGCTGGCCGCCGAACGGTGGGCGGTCGCCACGAAGTTGTCGTGCGCCCGCTGCAATTCCTCGCGACTCCAGCGCCCCATGATCTCCCCTTCGTTCGGCGCGAACCGTCTCCGGCCGACGTATCTGACACTATGTCAGTCGACGGTGACGTCGGCAACGACGAGAGGAGGCGGACATGTCGAGCGACACGAACGAGACCGACACCGTCCGGCTCGACCTCGTCGCCGGCGACACCGTGGCCGTGGTGACCTTGAATCGCCCCGCGGCCCGCAACTCGATCGATGCCGCGATGTCACGCGAGTTGCCCCGCACCATCAGCGACGCCGACGCGATCGAATCGGTGCGCGCCATCGTGCTCACCGGCGCCGACCCCGCGTTCTGTGCGGGCTTCGACCTGCGCGACGTGACAAGCGGCGACAAAAAGGGCACTAACACGCACCCCGGGTATTGGGGCGCCCTGCCGCCGACCCGGGTACCGATCATCGGAGCCATCAACGGCGCCGCGGTCACCGGTGGATTCGAGATCGCCCTCGCCTGCGATTTCCTGATCGCCTCCGATCGGGCGCGATTCGCCGACACGCACGCCAAGGTCGGGATGATCCCGGGTTGGGGTCTGACGATCCTGCTCCCCCGCATCATCGGAGCCGGTCGCGCCCGCCGCATGAGCCTCACCGCCGAATTCATCGACGCTTCGACGGCACTCGATTGGGGACTCGTCACCGAGGTGGTCTCCCACGATCTCCTATTGGACCGGGCGATCGAGGTCGCCACCGGGATCGCCGACAACCACCGCGGTGCGATCACCGCGATCCGTGACCTGTACGACGAGGTCGACCCGCTCGCGGCCGCCTTCGAACTCGAGAACGCCCGAGCGCGCGCGTGGGCGGCGCGGCGCGCGGCCGAGTTCGGTCGGAGTTGACGTGCGCGTCTACGCCGGCATGGACCCTCGGCTACCCATCGCCGACATCGCCGCCCACGCGCGACGCATCGAGTCACTCGGCTACGACGGTTTGCACGTGGCCGAGACGGTTCACGACCCGTTCCTCGCATCGATGGCGGCGTTGCAGGCCACCACGCGTCTGACGGTACGCACGAGCGTCGCCCTGGCTCTCGTACGCAGTCCGATGGCCGTCGCCTACGCCGCCTGGGATCTGGCCGCGATGTCGGAGGGACGTTTCCAACTCGGTCTCGGCACACAGATACGTCCGCATGTCGAGCGGCGATTCGGCGCGGTGTTCGACGATCCGGTCGGTCGTCTCGTCGATCACATCGCCGCGGTGCGTGCGTGTTGGCGTGCCTTCGACGGGGTGGAACCGCTCCACCACCACGGTCCTCACTACCGTCTCGACCTCCTGACCCCGAACTTCACCCCCGACCCGCTGCCCGAACACGTCGCGCGGCCCGAGATCTGGATGGGCGGGGTCAACAAGCGCTTGGTCCGCGCCGCCGGCGCTATCGCCGACGGTTTCGTGACCCATCCGTCCACCAGCCACCCGCGTTATCTGCGCGAACTGTGCCGACCGGGACTGGACGAAGGGGCTCGAGAGAGCGGACGTGATCCCAGTGCCATCGAACTCGTGGTGGGGACGCAATGGATCCTCGGTGTCACGGACGCCGATCTCGACGAGCGTCGCGAGCACAATCGGCGACTACTCGCCTTCCTCTACAGCACCCCGGCGTACGAACGCACGCTCGAGTTGTTCGGTTGGTCCGAACTGGCTGGTCGGTTGCGCGCCCTCATCCGCGAGAACCGGTGGTCCGACCTGTCGATGCTCGTCACCGACGAGGTGCTCGACACGCTCGTACCCCAGGCGACGTACGACGACCTCCCGAGAGTCGCTCACGAGTGGTTCGGCGATGTCGCCGACGGAATCCTCGTCGCTCCCCCGCCGGACCCGACGAATGACGGGCTCCTGCGCGACGCCGTTGCGGAACTACGTCGCTGAGTCGGCGCAGCGCGGGATTCACTCCACTCGACTGAGCACCTCGCGCACCACGACCTCCGATCCCGACAACGCCTCGGCCTCGGCTCCGCCATCGATCAACCAGTCGACGACCCGCGCCACGTCGTGCGGGCCGTCTCCCGTGGGCTCGCGTCCGTCACGTTGGGCGCGCAGTCGCATCACCTCGGTCGTGACGTGGCCGGGGTTGAGGTTGTAGGTGCGCAACCCCCGGGCGCGATACTCGACGTGCAACCCACCGGCCACGCGATGCGCGGCCCCTTTGGCCATCGCATATGCGACTCCCCAACCCCCTTCGCCGGCTGGACGGCGGGGCGTCAGAGTCGCCGCGCCCGACGTGAGGTGCACGAACACGCCGCGACCGCTCGCCAACATGCCGGGCAGGAACAACTGCAGCAAGGTGAGCGGTGCGATCGCGTCGCCCTCGACGACCGTGCGCAAGAGATCGAGCGGAAGGTCTTGGAAGCGATCGTTGACGCCCGGTCCCTGATAGATCGCGTTCGATACCAAGGTGTCGACCACGCCGAACTCGGCCAGTGCACACTCGGCGGCATCACGCACCGTGGACGCCTCGGCCAGATTCATCGGCACGGTCAGCACCCGCGCCGACGCCCCGATCCGCGCGTGTTCGCGACGACATTCGTCGGCCACCTCGGACACCGTGCCCGCAAGTGGCGCGCCAGCGAGGGGATCATCCAGGGTCGTTCCTTCGAAGCGGGCGCCGCCGTCGACCGATCGCGCGGTGAGCACCAGAGAGTGTCCGCGCCGAGCGAGGGCGATCGCGGTCTCGCGACCGATGCCCCGACTCGCGCCGGTCACCATCACCACGCGCGACGTCGACGTCATGGTCACCTCCCCGACGAGACTGTACGGTGAACTCATGGACGCGGGGAATTCCGACGATCGACTCCGATTCGACGGACGTATCGCCGTCGTCACCGGGGCCGGCCGCGGACTCGGCCGCGAGCATGCCCTGGCGCTCGCGTCGCGCGGTGCGTCGGTGGTGGTGAACGACGTCAGCGCCGAACACGCGCGGGGCACCGCCGACGAAATAGTCGCGACCGGAGGCGTGGCGGTCGCCGACACCAACACCGTCGCCACGCCGTCCGGCGCCGAGTCCATCGTGCGTACCGCTCTCGAGACCTTCGGCGGCCTGCACGTCGTGCTGAACAACGCCGGACGTGGCGGACCCGGAGGACTCATCGAGGACGCCCCGATCGAACTGATGGAGACGATCGTGAGCACCCACATGGTGGGCACCTACCTCGTCTGCCGCGCCGCGTGGGCCTCGAGCC
>JBJTFY010000025.1:0-2833 GCA_046093625.1 Actinomycetota bacterium | reverse complement strand
CCCTGCGTGCCCGATCACATCCAGGTGTACGAGTTGTGGGCCGACGAAGAGTCGTTGGCCGCGCACTTCGATCACCCCAACTACCACAACATGCGCGAGATGCTCGGGCGTTACGGATTGAAGTCCGCGGTCAGTCGCAAGTTGCGCATCGACAAGACCGCACCGGTGTACGGACCCGATTTCAAGGCCTCGGCGCGCTTCGACTGACGTCGCCCGGCGCCGGCTGCAACGTCTCGGCGTCGGCCGCTACGCCCCCGTGGCTGCTTCCTTGGCCCAGCGATAATCCGCCTTGCCCGACGGGCTGCGGTACACGCTGTCGACGAACACCACGCGCCGCGGCGCCTTGTACGTCGCGATCTCGCCCTTGATGTGGTCGATCAACTCGGCTTCGGTGACGTCGGAGCCCGGGGCCCGCGACGCAACCAGACACACCGTCTCGCCGTAGCGCTCGTTCGGCAACCCGACCGCGACACAGTCGATGATCCCGACGTGACTACGCCCGGCCACTTCGACCTCCTCGGGATACACCTTCTCGCCTCCGGTGTTGATGCACACCGAGCCGCGGCCGCGCAGGTGCACGGTTCCGTCGGCGTCGATCTCGGCGTAGTCGCCGGGCACGGTGTACCGGACGCCGTCGACCGTCCGGAACGTCTTGGCCGTCTTTTCGGCGTCACCGAAGTATCCGTCGGGCATCGAACCCGACGCGGCCAGCACCCCGGCCCGTCCGCTGCCGAACGGGATCTTTTCCCACGTGTTCTCGTCGAGCAGCACCGTGTTCGGTGTGGCCATGAACTGCGCCGTGCTCACCGGATCCTGGCCGGGCATGGTCATCGCCACCGCGAAGGGTCCGCCCTCGGAGGCCCCGATCATGTCGAGGATGAGCGCATTCGTCGCCCGCTTCATGAGCGCGCGCTTCATCTCGGCCGACAAGGTGGCGCCGGTGGAGACGATGCGACCGAGGCTCGACAGGTCGTAGGGGGTCCCGGCCGCTTCGGCGCGCTCGAGTTCGTCCACGATCGGCCGCGCGAAGGCGTCACCCACGATCGACAACTGGGTGACCCGCTCGCGTTGCACGAGCCGCAACAGCTCGGACGCGTCGAAACGACGACCGGCGAGCAGGACCACCGTGCCTCCCAACACGAAGGTGGAGAAGGCGAGGAACATCGCCGTGCCGTGCATCAATGGTGGCGCCGTCATGTTGACGGGTCCGGAACCCTTCTCGGTCAGCTCGCGGGCCACCCGGGCGACCTCCTCGGGCGTCTCGGGCACCGGCAAACCCATCGAGGCGTACCCGGTGAACGCGAGTGCGCCGAACAGTCCGGTGTGGCTCCACACGACACCCTTGGGCAAGCCGGTGGTGCCACCCGTGTACAGCAGCAAGGAGTCGGCCCCCGAGCGAACGACGGGTTCCATCGGTCGGGCCGCGTCGGTGGCCGAGGCGTAGTCGAGCGCACCGTCCAGTCGATCTCCCGGCGTCCCGTCGGCCACCTCGATCAACACCCGCAGTTCGGGCAGTGAACGACGGGCCTCGTCGACCACTTCACGGAACGCTGCGTGATACACGAGTGCGCTGGCGCCGGAGTCGGAGAGCACGTGCACGATCTCCGGCGCGCGGTACCGGTAGTTGACGTTGACCGTGCTGGCCCGCACCTTGAAACTGGCGTACGCCGACTCCAGGTACTCGGGACAGTTGTACATCAACTGGCCGACCTTGGCGCCGTGTCCGACTCCGCCGGCATCGAGGATCGTGGCCACGCGAGCGGCCCGGGCGTCGAGTTCGCGCCACCTGATGCGGGTGTCACCGATCACGACCGCGACGTGGTCGGGCTGGTTCGCGGCCAGTGCCTCCCACAGCGTGGCCCAACTCTCGTTCAGCACGCCTCAGCCCTCGGGGACGACGAACGGCGCCAGCTCCGCCGGATCCCGACCGTCAGCGGCCAGACCCTCGGTGATGAACCGGTCGATGTGTCGATGGATCAGGCGCATGCGGGCCTCTTGGTACAGACCGAAACTCACGCCCTTCTTCGCCCGCTTGGCCGTCATCTTCAGACCGAGTTGAACCTTGGGAAGGTTCTCCATGTCCTGTTCGAAGACGTCGGCGAGGCCGCCCATTCCCTCGGCCTCCTTCCAGGATTGCTCCAGTCGCAGAACCTGCATCGGGGCCGGCTTCGGACGCTCCTTGCCCTCGGGCACCGGCATCATCCGCAACACGTCCATGTAGCAGGTGTCCGCGGTCGGGCCGGGGCGCCAGCGGTAGGTCAGCGACTGACCGACGCCCGCCCACGGGGCGAAGGCGGGGAACAGGTGATACAGGTGGGCGTCGAGGATCTCGGAGTCCGAAACGTTCGACAAGTCGACCTCGAACAGTTGACCCATCACCGACCGGAACACGTCGGCCACCACCTCGCGCGCGGTCTTGCCCTCGGGAACCTCGACCGAGCCTCGGGACGCCCGGGCCGAGAAGTTCAGGTACGCTTCGGCGACCTGTTGTTCGCTGAGCGATCCGAGGTGAGGGCTCTGGATGCCGAACCCGTTGATGAAACGCGTGACGTAGGGCGAGTCCGGCCAGATGGAGTACTCGCTGTTGGCGTCGCCGGCGAATTCGAGGATCTGGGGGTGCGTGGCGATCACGTGGTAGCCCTCCGCGAAGGCTTCCATGACCACCTTCCAGTTGGCCGGAACCTCCTTCACGGCGTGGAAGGCCTTGTAACGCTTCTCCATCGCGAAGTCTCGGCCGAAATGTTCGACGAGCTTGCTGGCCACCTTCTCGAAGGCGGGGGCGTCCGGATCGAGATTCACGAAGACGAACCCGCACCACTCGGCCACTCGAGCC